>JAJZNH010000449.1 GCA_021811745.1 Acidobacteriota bacterium | reverse complement strand
CCCACGGTCTTGTCACGCGCCGGCTTCGGCAAGTCGGCAGCGCTGTTGGCCAGCCTGAGCGTGTCCCTCGTGTTTGTTTCCATGACGGCGATCGGGCGCCACATTGTGGACCATGTGGGGCGCAGACGGCTGACGCTGACTATGCTGCCCGGCACGGTGATCTGCCTCTTTGTGGTAGGAATCATGTTCCGGATGGGTTTCGCCAAGACAGCGCATGGATCACTGGTGCTGGTGGCTTTCCTCATGCTCTACATGGTCTTCGACGCCGGCGGAGTGCAAGTGATCGGATGGCTGATGGGGTCGGAGATGTTTCCGCTTGCCGTTCGCGGCAAGGCCAGCAGTGTGCACGCGGCTACGCTATGGGGCACGAACCTGATCGTCACCTCAACCGCGCTGAGCATGGTGAGCCTGCTGGGAGCGGGTGGTACCATGTGGGTTTATGCGAGCCTGAATCTTCTCTGCTTTGTGTTTGTCTGGCACTTTGTTCCCGAGACCACCGGACACAGTCTGGAAGATATCGAGAATCATCTACGCGCCGGGAAGTTTATGGAACTCAAGATCAACCGATGAACAGGTCGGCGGAAGAAAATGCGGTAGATTCCTCCGTCCCCAGCGCGAATGGCTATGCGTGAGCTGCGAATCCGATGGAATGCATATCGTCTGAGGAATCTCCGAGGTTGCTCTCTGAATCAGCTTGCCACAGGGTTCCGTCCTTTGTAGCCCTCGGCTCCTCTTCACAAGTAGAATCTGACGTGAGCTGGATTACGCTGCTTTCCACCAGCCAGGCGCCAGGAACGCCGGCGAAGCGCGTGCGCTCAAGTGGTACCGATATGAAAGGATAGTTTGAATAACCACTCTTACTTGAGGATGGGTACATGAATCTGAAACACCTGACATGGGCAATGAGCGTGGTCTGCCTTTTCCTCACGCCAGCACGACTGTTCGGCGCAGGGAGCTATTTTCGAGTCGAGCAGAGGGCGGGAGTATGGTGGTTCGTCAGTCCTTCAGGGCAGCTTTTCATTTCTGCTGGCGTGGACAATGTTTCCTACCAAGGAGATGTGATCCACGGGACCACGGTCCATCCTTACTTCGAGCATGTCTCGAAGCTTTATCCGTCGGAGCGCGCCTGGGGGAAGGCCGCGATCCATCGTCTTCGCTCCTGGGGATTCAATAACCTCGGAGCGTGGACCAGTCCGTTTCTATGGACCTATAAGATGCCCTATACGGTGATTCTTGACGTTGCCGCCCGTTCCGGCGCGAACTGGCGCAAGGGAATACCGCTGGACGTTTATAGCCCGCAATTCGAAGCCATGGCGCGAAAGATCGCAGAGAAGGAATGTGCGCCCCGCTCTCAGGACAGGTACCTGCTCGGCTATTTCAGTGATAACGAGTTGCGCTGGGGGCCGGACTGGCGCGGTAAACAGAACATGCTCACGATGTATCTGAATCTGCCTTCGACGGCTCCCGGAAGGCAACACGCAATTGCGTTCCTCAAGAAAAAATACTCAGGCAGCATTCAGCAACTCAATCAGGCCTGGGGTGTGCACGCATCCAGCTTTGATGACCTCCCCTCTGAAGCCGCAACCAACGCTTTCAAGGCTGACAGTTCGGAATTCCTTGGCATGGTCGCCGAGCGTTACTTCCAGGTCTGCGCCCACGCCATCCACGCAGCAGACCCGAATCATCTCTACCTTGGCGCGAAATTTGCGGGAATGCCGCCGGACCCGGTGCTGCGGGCCTCGGCCGCGGCGGATGTCGTGTCAGTGGACATCTACCGTTTTGATCCACGCCCGGTTGTCGAACATATTTACAACGTTGCCCAACGGCCAATCCTCGTGGCCGAATTTGCCTTCCGAGCCGAGGATGCAGGTCTGCCCAACACCCGAGGCGCCGGACCCAAAGTGCCGGACCAGGCGGCGCGCGCGCGTGCGTATAAGAACTTCGTTACAGAATTGGAGAGCTTGCCTGAGGCTGTCGGCTACCAATGGTTTGAATGGTGTGACGAGCCAAGAGAGGGACGCTTCGACGGCGAAAATTCAAACTATGGACTCGTGAATATTGATGACCAGCCTTACTCGCAATTCGTGACCAAGGTGAAGGTTGCAAATCGCCAGGCAATTTCCGTCCACCGTAAGCGAATGAAATATTTTGCCGACAATGCGGTTGGCCTGAGAATCCCTTCACGCTGGGCAGGTTTGAAGCCCCAGGGGCCGCTTCGTCCGCGTGCGGGGTACTGACGCCTTCGATGCAGCAAGGATAAGAGTAGCGGCCAACAAGAACGATCAGGAACTGCAGGGAAGACTGATAACGCAACACGCATTTGCACTCGTGATTTAAGGGGAATCTTCATGCTCAATTGCTCACTTGCGGGTCGGAAGATCCGGATACTCGCAACTATCTGTGGCGCATTCTTGTGTCTGATCCATTCTCTCAACGGTCAGACGAGAACTCTTGCCGAAAAGCAACTGCGATCCGATCCGGCTCCTCCTCCGCTACTGCTTGGCGCCGCATGGTACCCCGAGCAATGGCCCGAATCGCGGTGGGAGGCGGATCTGGAGCTTATGCAGAAGGCGCATATCCACTTGGTGCGGGTGGGCGAGTTTGCCTGGGACCGGATGGAGCCGGAGGAGGGCCACTACGACCTCGACTGGCTGGAACGAGCCATCGACCTGGCCGGGAAGCACGGCATCTTTGTCGTGCTTGGCACACCGAACAAGCGGCCGCCCGAGTGGATGATTCAAAAATATCCGGAGGTGCTGGCAACACCTGAAGGGTACCATTCTCCGAATGCCGCGCCAGGACAGTTCAACTTTTCCAGCCAGAAGTACCGGCAGTTCATTCGCGCGATCGACGAGCAGCTCGCGCGGCGCTTCGGCCATAACCCGTACGTGATTGCCTGGCAGCTCGGAAATGAAATCGGACCACCTTCTTACGACGATGCAACGCGAAAGGATTTTCAGGCATGGTTGAAGGAGCGCTATGGAACGCTCGACGAGCTCAACCAGCGATGGCACACCGATTACCACAGCTCACGGTATACCGGCTGGAGCCAGATCCCGCTCGGGTCGGATACCGGATATCCCGCGCTGCTGATTAACTGGCACCTGTTTGTGACCGATACGTGGCGCAGTTTTGAGAAGAACGAAGTGAACGCAATCCGCCCTTACGCCGATCGGCGGCAGCTCATCACAACCAACCTGATGGGCTGGTACGACAGCTTCAATCAGTACGAGGTGTTGAAGGCGCTGGACTTTGCCGCATGGGACGATCCGCTGGGCAAGCGCGGCGGTTTCTATGACCCGGTAGATAACGGGGCGAGAAACGACCTGGCGCGGAGCCTGAAGCACCGGAACTTCTGGATCATGGAGACGACATTCGGCTCGAATATCGCG
>JAJZNH010000400.1:1063-3394 GCA_021811745.1 Acidobacteriota bacterium | reverse complement strand
CATACAGGCAGATCCTGGACAGAAGAACAACATCGCCGCCAGCCACCCTGACGTGGTCCGCAAGCTCAAAGCCGAGTACGAAGTGTGGTGGAAAGAGGTTTCCGCCGATGGGAACCGCTATGTCCGCATCATCCTTGGCGATAACCACGAGAATCCTTCCCGGCTCGACTGCATGGACTGGCATAGCAACGACGCAATCAAAGTCTGGAATCAACATCAGATTCGCACCGCACCCGTTGCCAACGGCTTCTGGGCGGTCAGGATTGCTCAGCCCGGCCGCTATCGCTTCGAGTTGCGGCGCTGGCCGCGGGAACTCGACCTGGCGATTGACGCTCCTTACGTCGATCTCATTCCGAATATGGATACTTCCCCAGGCGTTGCCATCAGCGTTGATCGCGCACAATTGTCGATAGGCGCCGTAAATCAATCCACGCCGGTACAGGCTGGCGACAAATTTGCAGTATTCGAAGTGACATTGCCCGCCGGTCCAGCCGAGTTGCGCACCACCTTCCACAGTCCGGACGGCACAGAGCGGGGCGCGTACTACGTCTATGTAAGACACCTATAGATAGAGAGTAGCCGCCCGCCAATCTGGTGATGGCCCTGCTTGCATCGCGGCGTAAAGGTGCGGGCACGCGCGGGTACTTTCTGGCGGGACAACCTGTTCCATGACATGCTATTCATGGGAGCTATGCCTTTTAGTGCCGAGGCTGCAGGCGTCGCTGGGGAACAGGTGGTCAACGCAAGCAAAGATCTTTTTCAGGAGTAGATTCAACCGTGAAAATCACACGTATCACAACCTTGGTTGTGAACGCGCGCATGCGCAATTGGGTTTTTGTGAAGGTGGAAACCGATCAGCCGGGGCTCTATGGATGGGGCGAAGCGACGCTGGAGTGGAAGACGCAGAGCGTAGTCGGCGCCGTGCAGGATCTCTCCGTGTTGCTGATCGGGCAGGATCCGCGGCGCGTCGAACACATCTGGCAGATCATGCACCGCCAATACTTCTGGCGCGGCGGCATTACCAATTTTTCCGCCTTGAGCGGCATCGACCAGGCCCTCTGGGACATCAAGGGCAAGGTGCTGGGAGAGCCGGTATGCAATCTGATGGGCGGTCCGGTGCGCGATACGCTGCGCTTTTACGATCATCTTGGCGGAGGATTGCTGGAGAACATGTACAAGACGATCGAGCCCGAGGAGTTCGCTGAGCGCATTCTGATGAGCGCGGAAAAGGGTTTCACCGCAGTCAAGGCGATGCCCATCCCGGTCTCGGAACTGATTGAGAGCGCATCGACTCTGAAGCGGGCCGCGCGCTGCGTGGAAGCAATGCGCAATGCCGTAGGCGATGAGTTCGACATCATGCTCGATCTGCATGCACGCTGCACTCCGGCGGCGGCGATCCAGTTCGGACGGATGCTCGTCGACTACAACCTGTACTGGTACGAAGAGCCGTGCTGGCCTGAGCACATTGATGCTCTGGTGGAGGTGGCGCGCGCACTCCCCATGCCGGTCGCCACCGGCGAGCGGCTGGTGGGACGTTGGGAGTTTCGCGAACTGCTTGAAAAGCGCGCCTGCGCGATTATTCAGCCGGATGTCTCCCATTGCGGCGGCATCAGCGAGGCGCGCCGCATCGCGGCGATGGCCGAGACGTATTCCATTCCGGTGGCCTGTCATAATCCGCAGGGGCCAGTCTCGACCGCGGCTTCAACCCATATTGGATTTGCAACGCCGAACTATCTTATTCAGGAGATGGTGCGCGCCGATGTTCCATGGCGCAACGATATTGTGAGCGAGTTCATTCCCCTCGAAGCGGGTATTTGCACCGTGCCCACGCGGCCGGGACTGGGAATCGAAATCAATGAACAGGAGGCTCTGAAACATCCCTACCAGCCGGAGATCATCCTTGCCTATAACCATCGTGATGGTTCGGTTGCGGATTGGTAGACCGGAGATGAAGGAGCCTTTATCCGACAGGGTGGCAATGATCACCGGAGCCACGCGCGGCATCGGCGAGGCCACTCTGCAGGAGGAAGTGTGGCGTGTCAATATTATTTGTACTTCTGAGAAGAATAAGCAGCGCATAATTTAAACTTGCATCGTAATGGGGCATGACTTTAATCGTGCCGGAAAAGCCGACAATAACGGTGGGCTTCTGCCCTTGTGAAATACGAACATGCGCAATCTTGTATGGTACAGCGGATAAGAGACTGTCCCCAAGACCGTCGACTTCCCGAACTTTTGGACATTGCACGATAGCCTGATGAGGGATTTTGCCTTTCTCGATGCCGCCCGTGACAACAGGAACGCCACGGAAGCACCTTGCACAGACACAGC
>JAJZNH010000400.1:428-1053 GCA_021811745.1 Acidobacteriota bacterium | reverse complement strand
GTTCTCGATGCCGCACGCTTATGAGGGTTGGTCATGCGGAATGACCCGATAGTGACGGCTTTTGCGATTCCTCAGACCACGCGGGAAGCAGCGGAAAGTTGGTCTTCACCCTGGCAAGAGCATGATCAAGGAGTACCGGTGAGAGGAGATTTGTTGAATAAGCGTGCTGCTTTCCAGGCCTTGGTGCGTTCGTGAATATAGGCCTTATAGTCGCTGCTGGTTTTCAGAAGGGGCATCGTGTGGTGCATGCGACCGTCAGCATCGGGAACGGGGAGTTCTGAGACAAGCTCGGCGTGGACCTGCTCAAGATGTGATGGGACGGTCAGATCCAGCGCTTGGAAAGGGGCGGCAGGAGCAATGACCCCGGCAAGAGGATCGTCAGAGCGCGGAGTGGAAAGAGTGAGGGCAGCGCTAACGTCAGGAGCGGCCGCATCGCGGGCGGTGAGGCTGGGCAGGCTCCAGCGGGTTTCAACGGTCTTGAGAATCGATGTGTGATCAAGGGGAGTGCTGTTCGCCGGGACACGAAAGACGGTGCCGGCAGGAATAAGCGGCGAGACCAGGACGGTGGGGACGCGAGGCCCGAAGCGCGTGAAATCGAAGCCGAATTCGCCGACGGAGTTGTCAG
>JAJZNH010000400.1:0-418 GCA_021811745.1 Acidobacteriota bacterium | reverse complement strand
GCGGCATGGCGCCCAGCGGAGGAGAAACGTGATCGTAGCAGCCGCCGTGCTCGTCGTAGGTGATGATCAGGAGCGCTTCGTTCCAGGCGGAACTGTTACGCAGGGCGTAGTAAACGTCGTAGATGAACTGCTCGCCAAGGGCCACGTTGTAATTAGGGTGCTGGCTGTTGCCGGCGGCGTCCCATCTGGGTTCAAGGAACACGTAGGAGGCAAGGCTGCCGTTGGCGGCGGCAGACTGGAAATCGGTGAACACGCCAAAGTGGCTATCATCCGCGTAAGTAATATCGGTGAAAGTCATGCGGGTCAGCGGGGGATCGCTGTAGCCGTAGATGGACCAACTGATATTGTTCTGTGAAAGCAGCCTGAAGATCGTCGGGCAGGTATACCTCTTCGTCCTGTCGTTCAGGTGGGCGTGCGA
>JAJZNH010000029.1 GCA_021811745.1 Acidobacteriota bacterium | reverse complement strand
GGCCGGAAGCGTTGACGGCGCTGGATGCATTGCGGGCTCCGCTTCCGGAAGAGCCGACGAGCGCCAAAGATGTCTTACATTTGCTGGACACTTATGGCTCGCCGGCCACAGTCGGCAAAACGGGTGGACGCAACTTCGGCTTTGTGAACGGCGGGTGCCTGCCGGCGGCGCTGGCGGCGAGCTGGCTGGTGAGCACATGGGACCAGAACGCGGCTTTCTTTGTGCAATCGCCGGCGGCCATCACAATGGAAGAAGTTGCCCTGGAGTGGGTTCGGCAACTGCTGGGTCTGCCGGAGGAAACAGCTGGAGCGGTCGTGACCGGCGCCACCATGGCCAACTTTACCGCGCTGGCTGCGGCCCGGCACGCGCTGCTGGAGCGCGCTGGCTGGAATGCGGATGACGACGGCCTCTTTGGCGCGCCACCGATCACGGTTGTGGTGGGCGCGGAGGCTCATGCTTCCGTCGCCAAGACTCTGGGCATGCTCGGGATGGGGCGCAAGCGGGTTGTGCGCGTACCGGTGGATGGACAGGGACGCATGCGGGCCGATGCGCTGCCCCGCCTGGATGAGCGGACGATTCTCTGCCTCCAGGCCGGCAACGTAAATACAGGAGCCTTTGACCCGGCGGCGGAGATTTGCCCGATTGCGCGGGCGGCTGGAGCGTGGATTCACGTGGATGGAGCTTTCGGGCTGTGGGCCGCCGCCTCGCCTGCATACCGGTGGCTCACCGAGGGCTTTGAACAGGCCGATTCCTGGGCCACTGACGCGCACAAGTGGCCCAACGTCGGTTATGACTGCGGCATTGCCATGGTGCGCGATGCTGCCGCGCTGCGCGGAGCCATGTCGATCCAGGCCTCTTACCTGGCCCTGGGCGACCACCGCGAGCCCTCCGACTACAATCCGGAGCTTTCGCGCCGCGCCCGCGGGGTGGAACTGTGGGCTGGATTGCGCTCGCTCGGGAAGAAGGGAATGGCGGAGATCGTAGAGCGAACCTCGCGCCACGCGCAGCGCTTCGCTGACCGGTTGCGTGCCGCCGGTTACGAAATTCTGAACGATGTGGTCGTCAACCAGGTGCTGGTGTCATTCGGCTCTGCGGAGAAAACACTGCGGACGATCGCACGCATCCAGAAGGATGGAACCTGCTGGTGCGGTTCAACCGTCTGGCAGGGACACACCGCCATGCGCATCAGCGTGTCGTCATGGGCCACCAGCGACGACGACGTGGAACGCAGCCTGGCGGCAATGCTCCGTGCGGCCGAGGGGTAGACCAGGAAGATTATTCGGCTGCGCGCGGACCGCGAGACAGGTTCAACGAATATGCAGTTTGCGCCGAGCGGCGATCCTCTACTTGTCTCTGAGCGCGACGGCCGCGCGCTGATCGAGGCCATCGCTTCGCATTGCACGCATCCTGAAGCAGGCATCTTTGGGCCGGACTCCATCACCTGGAGGATCAACCGCGAATCGGCGCTGTTTCTCGGTGCAGGACGGGCCGCGCTGCTGCAACTGGCGCATCCATGGGTGGCAACGGCGCTGGTTGAGCATTCCGCGCTGCTGGAGCGGCCGATTGAGCGCTTCCACCGCACCTTCCGCATCGTCTTCACCATGATCTTCGGCACGCTCGATCAGGCGCTGGCCGCCGCGCGCTATCTGCATGCACTGCACACGCGCATTAGCGGCGAGATGACCGAGGACGTCGCCGCGTACCGGCGCGGCTCGCGCTACCAGGCGAACGAAATCGGCGCGCTGCGCTGGGTCTACGCGACGCTCATGGAGAGCGCGGTGCTGGCCTACGAGTGCGTGCTTCCGCCGCTCAGCGCGGAAGAGCGGGAGCAATACTATGCCGAAAGCAAAACCCTGGCTGAGCTCTTTGGCATTCCCGCGAGCGCGCTGCCGGAGAGCTGGACGGATTTTCTCGATTACAACCGCGAGATGCACGCGTCACAGGCGCTCGGAGTGAGCCAAGATGCTCGGCGGATGGCGCACAAGCTGCTGGCGGGCGCGGGCTCGTGGATTCACCCGCCGCGCTGGTATCGTGCTCTGACCACGGCATGGCTGCCGGAACGATTCCGCAATGAGTTCGGCCTGGAGTTTAGCGAGTCGGACCGGCGCGCCGCTGAAACCGCGCGGCAGCGCTTGCCGGAAATCTATCGCAGGCTACCAGCGATGATTCGCTTTGCCGGGCCGTGGCAAGAGGCGAGCGCACGGCTCCATCGGCGGCCTTCTGGCGTTGTGGCCCGCCTGAGCAACCGCTTCTGGATCGGGCAAATGCGCTTGCCATTTACGAGCGATTCCGCTTTGCGCTCATGAGCACGAGCGACGACAATAGCGGAATATGAAAGCGCTGCGATTTTTAGCGGTTGTCCTTTTAGCCTTCCTGGCGGCCATGCCCGCACTGAATGCCCTGGAAAAACAGCCTGCAAGCACCTATCACGCGCGGCGCGAGGCATTGGCTGCGCGTCTTCAAGGGGGCGTCGCGGTGTTGTTTGCCGCCGAGGAGCCGGTGCTGGATTTGACGCCCTATCGCCAGGACGAGGACTTTTATTATCTGACAGGCTGGAATGAGCCCGGCGCGGCGCTGCTGATTGTGGGCGAAGCGCCGCAGGCGCCAAGTCCGCGCAGGTACAAAGAGATTCTCTTTTTGCCGGCGCGCGATCTGCGGATGGAGAAGTACACCGGAGTCAAGCTCGATGCGGCTTCACCGGATGTTGCGCGGGCGACAGGCGTGGACGAGGTCGAACCGATGACGCAGTTGCCGGTGGAGCTGAACCGGTTGATTGGCGCCGACCGGGAGCTGATGCGCACGATCTGGATGCAGCCGATATCTCTCCAGGCCAAGGCGCTGCTCACCTTTACCGCAACCACTTTGGGCATGGATGCGCCGGATGAGCCGCGCGATGTAACTCAACTGACCGCCAGGCTGCGGCTTGTAAAGGATCCTGGCGAGATCGAGCTGATCAGGAAGGCGACATCGGCCTCTATCGCCGGGCAGTTGGTGATGATGCGCGCCATGAAGCCGGGTGTGACCGAGCTTGCCATCGCCGGCAGGATGACGGCCGCGTGGATGGAGCACGGCTGCGAGCGGCCGTCGTATGCGCCGATCGTGGGATCTGGGATCAACTCGACGATTCTGCACTACTCGGCCAATGACCGCACGATACAAAACGGCGACATCGTGGTGGTCGACGCGGCTTGCGAATACTCCATGTATGCTGCCGACATTACCCGCACCGTGCCCGCGAATGGTCGCTTTACGCCGCGTCAACGGGAAATTTACAACATCGTGCTGGGCGCTCAGGAGGCGGCCATCAAGGCATTTGTCGCCGGCAAGTCCACGATCAACGACCGCGACCGGCTCGATCCGAATTCGCTGGACACGGTTGCGTACAACTACATCAA
>JAJZNH010000597.1 GCA_021811745.1 Acidobacteriota bacterium | reverse complement strand
GGCAAAAGGTGCGATGGCGTCTTGCGCCGGAACCGCGAGATGGCGGTCCCGGCGCAAGAGAGTGCGTTAATTATCCCCTTGGTTGTTGCCTTGATTCTCCTGCATATCATCCACGAAGTGCGCGAGGATGATCGCCTTGCCGGACGTGGCATCGCGGAAGAGCAGGCCGACGACCCGGACATTGTTGTTGGTGCTGCTGTCCCCGACGTCCGTCATGGCGGTAAAGCCGTCGCGGAATTCCGTCTCGCCCTCGATATAGACTGTCACCGCTTGCGGAATCAGCACGCCGTCGAAGCCGTTGACCATCATCTGAAAGCTACCGGCTGATGCGTTCACGCTACCAGCGACGACCGTGCCGTTGAAGCCCCAACTGCGCAGCATGACCCGGTTCACCGAGACCGCGTTGGCGTTCGCGGCTCCGCTAGCGGCTCCGCCGATGGCGACGTTTTGACCAGCCAGCATCGTGCTGGAATTGAAGAGATACTGTGACATCTTACCGTGCATCCAGGCAACGTGGAATTGTTCGCTGCCGGTCAGATTGACTTGCGCAATCTGGCCCAGTTGGACACCGGTATTAGCAGGCTGAACGCCGCTGACGTAGAGGTCAAAGCTGGTGGCCGCTCCTGATGCCGGGTGGACGTAAGTCACAAGGCCGTTGGCATAGAAGCCATGGGTCGAGAACAGCGTCACCCCGTCGGCGTTCAGAGTCAGAACAGAACTGCCCAAGTCGCCGGAGACCTTCACAATGTCGCCGGTCTTCAGGGTGCTGAGGCTGGCGCCGCCATCCCAATCCGTTTGCGAACTCACATCAACGGTGATCTGCAGGCCGCGGGACTGCTGGACGATAAAGGACTGCGCGCCCAGATTCACGCTGACCACGGAGCCGACAAGGTCGTCAATATGAGCCTCCGCGTTCTCTTCCCCCACCGCCTTTACGGTGAAGACTGGGTCCACCTGGCCGGTAATCTGGCCGCTGCTGTTCACCTGGATCGACTTAGCCAGGTTGAACTCCACACGCAGCCCCACCGGAGCACCCGCGTGAACCACCACCAGCGGCTTGGGCAGCGTAAGGTTCACCGTGGATGTGGTGAATGTGGCCGCCTCAGTCTTAATGGTTGGTGCTCCGCCCGTGCTGGTGTCGAGATAACCGATGGTCCCGCTTCCCAGGGTAATGCGGATGCTGGTATAGGTGCCCGCCGTAACTTTGCCGGCGGCGAGAAGGGTTTGCAGTCCGTTGTATTGCGCGAAATCCACCGTCTGCGCGCTGCCGAGCAAGGGTACGCTGTCGCCTTTGGCGTCAATGGCGTCGATGCTGTTCACCTGCACAAGGAACGAAGTGACCGCGGCCATGGGGGCATCAGTGCCGACAACGAAGGCCGAACCGGTAGGCCCAGCCATCGATGCGTTCATAGAGCTGCTGCAACCCACCGCTAAAAGCGTGCCGGCGGTGAGCAATAGCAAGGTGAGCCTCAGGAGCTTGCTGTGGGAAGTGGGGGACATCTTTGATAGCTCTCTTTCTGTGGACGGCGGCCGCTTGTCGAGAGGGCTGAGCAGGCCATACTGCCAGCCTCTCTACCCAGACCAACCCAGTTCACCGCGCAGCCGATGGTGGAGAGCACTCCTGGATGCACGTACGCCCGAACCCAGATAGGCTCTCTTGACCATTGGCAATCAAAATGGGAATGAATCAGTCCAGGGCGCACTCGCAAACGGAGCCGTCGCCGGAATTTAACGTCCAGCGGCAGGGAAAGCCTGTTCGAGTCATCACCTGCCGTTGATCAACTTAGACACAAGATCGTCAAGAAAAGTTGTGCGCACGGATGGAAAAGTTTATCCGGTGCGGGTTACTTTTCATCAGGTTCCGTGTCCGGCCATCGGCTCAGCCGGCCCTTGCGCCGGTTACCGCAGGAACGGGAGCGGAGTTCAGCAGCCCCAGTTCGGCAGCCAGCCGCTCCAACCGCGCGCGTGTGGAGGGAGCCGGGGGAACCAGCGGCAGACGCAGCGTATCGCTGCAGTAACCCATCAGGCTCAACATCGTCTTCACCGGGCCGGGATTCGACTCCCAGAAGTTGGCCTCGAAGAGCCGCGAGAAGCGCCGCTCCAGGTCGCGCGCCTCATCCCAACGATTTTCAAGAGCGGCACGAACCATCCGGGTTACTTCGGCGGGCGTTTCGTTGGAGGCTACGCTGATCAGGCCGTGGGCTCCGACGGCAATCGCCGCCAGGGCCAGGCCATCGTCGCCCGAGAAGATCCTGAATTCCGGGGGCATGGTGTGCGCCAACTCGGCAAACTGGGTCACCTTGCCGCTGGCCTCCTTGATGGCCTGGATATTTTCGGCCGCCGCAGCCAGCCGGGCCACCGTCTCCGGCTCCAGGTTCGCCGCCGTCCGACCGGGCACGTTGTAGACGCACACCGGCAGCGGATCGACCTCGCGGGCCAGAGCCAGGAAATGCTGGAACTGGCCCTCCTGGGTCGGCTTGTTGTAGTACGGATTGGCGGAGAGCACGGCATCCACGCCGGGAATGCGCTTGAGTTGCGCGGCTAGCCGCAGGAGCACGCGGGTTGAGTTGTGCGTGCAGCCTGCCCACACCGGCACCCGTCCCGCGGCCGTCTCGATCACGATCCGCACGGCACGCAGCCACTCTTCTTCGTCCAGGGTGGCCGCCTCGCCCGTCGATCCACAGGCCACCAGGAAATCGATTCCCGATGCGATCTGCCAGTTCACCAGCGCCCGCAGCGCCGGCTCATCGATCGCTCCATCCGCCCGGAAGGGCGTAACGATCGCAGTGCCACAACCCGTTGTGTTCATAACGGCCATTGTATAACCAAGCGACTTCGCATTGGGGAGCACAGCGGTGATCCAGCGGTGGGCCACCTTGAACCGCTTGTGGCGCAAACCGACGCGCGAAAAGGCGCGGTTTTAACCGTGGTGATGAAGCACACTGAAGCAAAGGGGCTCGACAGGCAGCGAAAAAGGTGCGGGACGGCCCGCCAAGAGAGGCGAAAGAAGATCCCTCGACATTCCTTCCCAGGCTCTTTCGGCACGACGAAGAACTGATTGAAAAATTCGCTCCTGGAAAAGCGCCGGCCTCTCGGCCAGCTGCACTGGCGGTGCCAATCCCGGCGGCGTGCGAACAGGAATCAAGATGTTCACGGAATCAAGCTGACCATATCCCGCTGCCGAACTCCTGTCTACACTGAAGCCAGAATGGCCAGTTTAGCTCCAACGCCGACCTCGAGTTACCGCGGGCGACTTGCGCCTTCGCCCACCGGCTATCTGCACGTGGGCCACGCGCGTACCTTCTGGACGGCATGGCAGCGGGCCCGCGAGGCGGGCGGCGCACTGGTGATGCGCATGGAGGACCTCGACCCGGAACGCAGCAAGCAGACCTACG
>JAJZNH010000317.1 GCA_021811745.1 Acidobacteriota bacterium | reverse complement strand
AAAGACCCCTCAGTTCAGCATCTTAGAATGGGATTTGGAGAAAGCATGGAAAAGAAATGGCAGAATCCCCATCGGCGCTGGAATTCCCTGCGGCAGGCTTGGGTGATGGTCTCGCCGCATCGCACGCAGCGTCCGTGGCTGGGTGAGGTTGGGCAGACGGCAGTACCTCCAGGAGCGGCTTATGATCCGGAGTGCTATCTGTGCCCCGGCAACAAGAGGGCCGGCGGAGACCAGAATCCGGCCTACGAAAGTGTATTTTCGTTTGTCAACGACTATGCCGCTCTGCTTCCTGAGGCTCCGCCGACGGTGGAGGCGCCGGCTTCGCCGTTGCTGGCGGCCGAGGCCGTCCGCGGCATCTGCAAGGTGCTGTGCTTCCATCCCGACCACAGCCTGACCGTGGCGCGCATGACGCGCGAGGAGATTCGCTGTGTGGTGGATGCGTGGGCGCAGGAGCACCAGGAATTGGCCGCGCTGGATTGGATCCAGTACGTGCAGATCTTCGAGAATCGCGGAGCCATGATGGGCGCCAGCAATCCGCATCCGCACTGCCAGATCTGGTCTACGGGCTTTGTGCCGGACGAGCCGGCAGCGGAGACGGCCGCGCAGAAGGAGCATCTTGCACGCACCGGCCATTGCCTGCTCTGCGACTATCTGGAGACAGAGCGGGCTGCGGGCGAGCGGGTGATCTTTGAGAACGAGTACTTCACGGCACTGGTGCCCTGGTGGGCCGTGTGGCCGTTCGAGGTGCTGCTGCTTTCGCGGCGTCACATGGGAGCGCTGCCGGAGTTCACGAGTGGCGAACGCAGCGGGCTGGCGGATGCGCTCAAGCGGATGACCACCCGCTACGACAACCTGTTTGCGACGAGCTTCCCCTACACCATGGGTTTTCACCAGACACCCACAACCGGCGAGGCGCATCCGGAGTGGCACTTCCATGCGCATTTCTATCCGCCGCTGCTGCGTTCGGCCACGGTGCGGAAGTACATGGTCGGCTTTGAGATGCTGGGGATGCCGCAGCGGGATATTACCGCCGAGAGCGCGGCCGAACGTCTGCGCGCCTGCGCCGAAGAACACTTCTGGCCGAGGTTATGAGCGACGATCGTGGCAGGACAGTCCGCATAGCAAAGACGAAGTCCTGAGCTTCTGGCTCTGAGCTTTCGGGTGCCTACTGCAATGAGGCACCCCCTGTCAGCGCGGCATTGCCGCTCAGCCTCGCGTTGACGGGAGCTACCGCACCGAACCGAAATGATCGGTGAAGATCAGATTGTTATTCCGGTCCCAGACATCGACCGACCGCACCTGCATCTGGAGCGGATAAGACCCCTTCCCACCATTGACGTCGATCTCCTCGTCAAGTATGAGAAACATGGGAACGTTAATGCTTTGCTGAATCGTTGACGTAGTTTTCCCGTCCAGTTTGAAGGTGAGCTTGGTGGGCGTCCAGTCCAGTTCGTACGTATGAAAACCCGTCGTGAGGTTAACCCCTACATTCGGATCGTTTACCGATCCTGCCGTGGTTGAGCCGTTTATCCAGGTGTGAGTGTTGTTTTCGATATAGGTCAGACCAAGCGAGGCGGGCATGAATTCCGCGATGTCGATTTCGTACGCCGGGTTTGCATCCGCCGTACAGACGCCCATATAGCCGGCCGGGTTGTGCTTGATACTGCTCACGCAGACCGGCGGATACCCGCTTGTGCCTGGGGCGCCTCCCCACAGCCAAAATACGGAATGAACACCGCGCCCGGGGAACTTAATCACGGCTTTGACAGTGCCATATTGGAAATAAAAAGGAGAGGATACGACCATGCCGATGTCATAGGGGATGTGTGAATGGCCGCCGCAGGCAAATGAACCGTATGCGGCGGTCAGTGTCAGAAGTCCGCCGGAAGCCGCCTGTGTGGCATTTGCGCACCACGCGCCTTCATCGTAGTTGTTAACCGTGTACCACTTGGACGTATTCGGCAGTTGGGCAAATGCCACAACGTTAAGAATCGCGAGTAAAAACAGCACGGTCTTTTTCATGGACCACCGCTCCTCATTGATGAATCAGCAGAATCACTCAACGCGTGCATGTAGCTCCTGCCGATGTACGTGTCACGCCGGCAGTCACAGCCGTGGGCACACCTTAGGCTTCGCCTGCGGACACAGTGCTAGATGGCAAGATTCCCGGTTCGAAATTCGTCAGGCCGCTCCCGATGGCTTGAATTCCGGTTGTTCTGCCCAAAAGAAAACATACATAAATTCCCTGCTGGTCTAAAGGGTGAGAAGAAGGCTGCTATATTGTCGTGTTGCATGCCGCTGCCGCGCCGGGAAAGGGCTGCCATCCGCGAACGCGCAGCGCCGAAGCCTCATGGATTATGTCTGGCCTGAGGGATGGTGAGCTCGCTGGGAATCGAACCCAGGACCCACGCCTTAAAAGGGCGTTGCTCTACCAACTGAGCTACGAGCTCGCACAGCAGTGCTACTTCCAAACTAACACAGCGGCTGATTCAGCGCATGGTCGCGAAGGCATGTGGTTAGGTCGCGATATTGCCTGCTCGCCGGAAAACCAGAGCCACAACCGCGGGCACTGGAAAAGCCTGGAATTATCCGCGCCGCAGCGGCTTTTGCATCGGCACCACCTGCACGGTGACGTCGCGGACCTCGTTGAGGAAGCGATTGAGCACCGAGCCGCGCAGCAGGATGTCCCAGCGCGAGCGGGCCGACTGGCCGAAGACGACGTGCGAGATATTCTCCTGCTGAGCGAAGCGGATCAGGGCGTCTGAAACATTGCGGTCAGTGAGATTGACCACCTGCGCGCCCAGATCGCGCGCCATGCGCTGATACTCTTCGAAGCGGTGGAAGGCTTCGGGATCGCTGTGGCCCTTGTCGTCGGGGCGATGAACGTAGACGGCGTACCAATTGCTGGCCAGCCGGCCGGCCACGCGGGCGCCCACGCGCAGCAACCTTTCTGTGCCGGGTCGTGTGCTCAGGCAAACCATAACCTTTTCCGGAATGGGGGCCTGCTCCAGTCCCTGCGTTCGGCGATACTCTGAGGCGCGCTTGCTTACCTGCTCGGCCGTGGTGCGGAGCGCCAGCTCGCGCAGCATATTCAGATTTCCCTTGCGGAAAAAGTTCGAGAGCGCCTGCTCCACCTTCTCCTGCGGGTAGATCTTGCCCTGGCGCAGGCGGGTGCGCAGCTCGTCCACGGTTATGTCGATATTGACAACCTCGTCGGCGCGCTTGAGGAAGTTGTCGGGAATGGTCTCGCGAATGACCGTGTTTGCGGAGCGGTTAACAGCGTCATTGAGCGTTTCCAGGTGCTGGATGTTGACGGTCGCCATCACATTGATGCCGGCGTCAAGTAACTCCAGCACATCTTCGTAGCGCTTCTCATGCTTGCTGCCAGGAATGTTG
>JAJZNH010000160.1:3122-3402 GCA_021811745.1 Acidobacteriota bacterium | reverse complement strand
TCACGCAGCCCTGACGCACCAGCACGCCGCGGCCGAGCGTGCAGTTCTCGATCACCGTATAGGAGCGGATCAGGCAGTCGCCTCCGATGCGGGTGCGGCCGAGCAACTGCACGAAAGGCTCGATCACCGTATCCGGCTCGACTTCCACCTCCGCGTCGATGACGCAGGTCTCCGGCCGATAGATCGTCACTCCGGCAGCCATCAGGCGGTTAGCAGCCTCCCGGCGCATGGTTGCGTCCAGGGCAACCAGTTCGGCGATAGTGTTTGCGCCCAGCACCTC
>JAJZNH010000160.1:0-3112 GCA_021811745.1 Acidobacteriota bacterium | reverse complement strand
CGGCTGCGCTGGGCGCCACGGTAGCCACCACGCGCTCGTTCGCGGCACGCAGCAAACCGGCCATGTCGGTCAGGTAAAGCTCCTTATGCGCGTTCTCGTCGGTCAGCTTGCCCAGGTGATCGAGCAGCGGCGCAACGCGAAATGCGTAGATGCCGGAGTTGATCTCGCGGAGCTTCTCCTGCCCGGCGCTCAGCGCCTTCTGCTCGATGATCGCCTCAACCTCGGGCGAATCCGGCGATCGGCGAAGCACCCGGCCATAGCCAAATGGATCCTCGGGCACGGCGGTCAGGATCGTCATGGCCGCCTGTTCGGCCACGTGGAACCGCCAGAGGCCCTTGATCGTCTCCGGCCGGATCAGCGGCACATCGCCCGAGAGCACCAGCACGTGATCGTATCCGGCAATCGCCCCCCGCGCGCATTGGATGGCGTGTCCGGTTCCGCGCTGCTCCATCTGCTCGACAAAGCACACGCCGGTGGCGGACACGGCTTCGCGTACGCGCTCCGCCTCGTGGCCAATGACGACGTAAATGTCGCTTGGAGCGGCAACCTTGCCAGCGGCCGCAACCACGTGGCTCAACAAGGGACGCCCGCCAATCTCGTGCAGGACCTTGGGACGCTTCGATTTCAGTCGCGTCCC
Source organism: Acidobacteriota bacterium (assembly GCA_021811745.1). The sequence continues at coordinate 2,475 of JAJZNH010000160.1, read as the reverse complement.
CTTGCCTGCAGCCATAATGATGACCGCCAGCCGCTCGCTGGGGGGGGATTGCCGCCCTGTTCTGCTTTCTCTCGCCTTGCTCACTGTCTCTTCTCCGACCCGCTCGATTTTACCGGCGACTGGCCCGGCGCGCCCGGCCGTGGAATCGTGATGTCCACCGGATGCACGGGACCCATGTTCAGCGCGTCCAGCCCTGGCTTGATCTGGGGCCCGTTGCCCACCACAAGAATCGCCAGCTTGTCCGGCTTAATGTACTTCTTTGCCACGCCTGTCACATCAGCCAGAGTGACCTTTTCGAGGGCCGCTTTATAGGTCTCCAAATAATCGGAAGGATAGCCGTAAAACTCCAGCCTCTCCCGTTCGGCAAGCACCTTTGCCCTGGTGTCATAACGGAAGAGGAATGAGTTCAGAATGTCGTTCTTGGCCCGCTGCAGCTCCGCCTCGGTAAAGGGCTGGGATGTCAGACTCTCAATTTCGGTCATCGCGGCCTTGGTCGCCTGCACCGTCGAGGGACTCTTGGTCAACACCATCACGCGAAACGCAGCCGGGTGATCGTAGGCAAAGCCGTACCCGCCGCCCACCGCATAGGCAAGTCCGAGCTTGGTACGCACCGTCTGGAATAGCCGGCTGCCGAATCCGCCGCCCAGAATTTCGTTCATGACGGCCAGCGCAGGTACGTCCGGGTTATGCCGTGTGGTGCCCAAGCCAACGATCTGCACGTTCGATTGGTTCACGTCATCCTTCTCGATGAAGTAAACTCCCGGCTTGGGTCCTGTGAACGCGTCATGAGGCGCAGGCAGCGGCCGCACGGGCGGCAGTCCTGCAAAGGTGGCGCGCAGCTTAGCCTCCATGGCCGCCGGATCGAAGTCCCCATAGATGCCCACAATCAACTTGCCGCGCAACGTCTTGTCGTGCCAGGCTTGCAGGTCGGCCACTGTGACCCGCGCAATTGTCGCCAGCTCCGGCTGCCGCGTGTACGGACTGTTCACTCCATAGACCAGCTTTGACGACTCACGGTACGCGATCTCTCCTTCATCGTCGTTCCGCCGTACGATGCCGGTGGCTTCCTGTTGCCGCGCCAGATCCAGCTTTGCCTGGCTGAACTTGGGGTGGAACAGCAGATCCATGGCCAGCGCATATATTTGGTTCGAATCTTCCGTCAGCGAGTCCCAGCTCAGAGATGTCGAATCCACATCCCCGTCGGTTTCGATATGCGCTGCGCGAGCCGCCAGAAAGTCGTCCATGGCGTCGCCACTCATTTTTTCGGTACCGCTCGTCCTCCAAGCCTGTCCATACAGATCCACCAGCCCTGCCTTGGCCGGGTCCACGTCCCGTGATCCGCCGGGGATCAATACCGACCCATAGATGAATGGCAGCTCGTGGTCGACCTGCAAGAACAACACAATGCCATTCTTGAGCTCGATGCGCGTTGGTTCATGCGGCTTGAACTCGTGCAGCTTGGGTATGGGGATCTGCTTCCACGGCTTGGCTTGCGCCGCGGCCTGCGCCGCCGCGCCGGCCGGAAACAAGAGTGCGGCAAAGGCCGCGCCGGCCAAAAGCACTCCGGAAACACCTCGCATCGCCGGCTTCATCATTGGGCACCCCCATCCTTCTTTTCGTTGCCCGATGGCGGAATCGTGTCGATCTCCGCGCTGGTGCGATTCGAGGCCACGAACACCTTGTTGGCCACGCGGCGAATGTCCGCCTTGGTGACCTTATCCACTTCATTCAGTTGCAGGAACAGTTGGCGCCAGTCGCCGTAGCGCGTCTGATACTCGGCGAGCGCGCTCGCCAACCCCTGGTTGTCGGCCAAACCACGCAGCAGATCGGCGCGCGCGCGCGTCTTGTACATCTCCAGTTCCGCGTCGGTTACGTCGGTGGTCTTCAGCTTTTCAATCTCTTTGTGGATGGCCTCGCGCATCTCCTCGGGCGTGTGTCCCGGCAACGGCACCGCATAGAACGCGAAGAGGCTTGGGTACTTCTCTCCGGGGAATGGGCTAAATCCCTGGGCCACGGCCGCAATCTGCTGCTTCTCCACCAGGCTGCGGTAGAGGCGCGAAACGCGTCCGTTCGACATGATGTCGCTGATCGCGTCGTAGACCGCGTTGTCCGGGTCGCGGTAGCTCGGCCGGTGATAGCCCTCGATGTAAAACGGCTGCGTGTTCTCGAGGATGAACACCTTCTTCTCGGCAAACTGCTTTGGCTCGACGGTGGTAAGATCTTCCGGCTTGGGTCCGGCGGGGACCTTGCTGAAGTACCTCTCCAGCATCGGCAGATCCGTCTGCGCGTTCACATCGCCGACCACCGCAACCACGATATTTCCGCCCGCATAGTATTTTTTATGAAACGCCATCGCCTCGGTCGCCGACAGTTGGCTCACCTCGCTTGGCCAGCCAATCGCGCTGCGTCCGTAGGGATGCGCCACATATGCCGTTGCCAGGAACTGTTCGATCAGGCGCCCGATGGGATCGGAGT
>JAJZNH010000139.1 GCA_021811745.1 Acidobacteriota bacterium | reverse complement strand
GCAGAATCGTGCCCTCCTGGCCGTAGGTTTGGGTCGCCGTGCTGGCCACCACGATGCTGGGCGCGGCAATCATCTTGCCCATCACGCCGCCCGCGGAGTTGGCGGAGGCCATGAGCACGGGCGACACCCCGATCTGGTGCGCCGTCATCACCTGCAGGCTGCCGAAGAGCACGTTGGCTGCGGTATCCGAGCCGCTGCTGGCCACGCCCAACCATCCGATCAGCGCCCCGAAGAAGGGGTAGAAGGAGCCGCTGCGCGCAAAGGCGAGGCCCAGCGTTGCATCCAGGCCGCAGTAGCGGGTGATGTAACCGATGGCCATCATGGCGGCAATCGTTATCACCGCGAAGCGGATATGGAAGGAACTGCGGAAGAACTCCTTGACCAGCGTTCCCGGACCCAGGCCCATCAGCAAGCCGGCGAAGATGGAAGCCACCAGGATGCCCGTACCGCTGGCGGTGAGCCAGTTGAAGGTGAAGACCGCAGCTTCAGATGTGGGCTTGGCCACCACCGGCGGCATGCGCTGGATAAAATCGTGCAGGCCAGCCACCTTGAAGTTCATCGTGGTCAATGAGCCCATCCAGGCCGAAACCTGCGGGATACCCCAAACGAAGACGATGGCGCTCAGGATCAGCCACGGCATCCAGGCTTTGAAGATCGTGGTGCCGCTGTGGTCGTGGCGGCGCCGTTCATGACCGGTAATATCCTCGCCCTTGGCGTTAAGGACGCGCTTAGGCTTCCAGATGCGCAGGAACAGCACCAGCACCAGAATGGTGGAGGATGAAGCGACGATTGCCACCAGCGTAGGACCGAAGAAGGTAGCCATCAGCAGCTGTGCGCCGGCAAAGGTGGTGCTGGCGACCAGGATCGCCGGCCACACTTCAAGCATGCCGCGGAACCCCGCAAACGCCCAGATGAGCCAGAAGGGAACCATCAGACAGAAGGGCACCAGGATGACGGCGATGGTTTTGGAGAGCAGCAGCAGGTTGATCCCTGTGACGCCGTGCAGGGCCACGATGGGAATACCGAGGGCGCCGAAGGCCACCGGGGCGGTGTTGGCCAGCAGGGACAGCCCGGCGGCCTGCAGAGGCCGGAAGCCGAGGCTGATGAGAATGGCGCCGCAGACGCAGACCGGCGTGCCGAAGCCAGCCGTGCCCTCAAAGAACGCGCCCAGCGCGAAGGCGATGAGCAGAACCTGCAGGCGTGAGTCGTCGGTGACGTTGGTCAGGCTCTCCTGCAACGTGACGAAGGTCCCGGTTTTGACCGTCAGGTCGTAAAGGAAGATGACGGGCAGGATGATCCAGCAGATCGGGAACAGGCCGTAGCCGGCGCCGTAGCTGGCCGTGGTAAGAGCCAACCGCACAGGCATGTGGAACGCGCCCATCGCCACGATCAGCGCGGTCGCCAAACCCGCGCAAGCAGCCACGTGGGCCTTGACACGAAGGATCGCCATCGCGCCCAGCAGCACAAAGATAGGCAGCGCCGCGAGAAGGGTCGAGACCCACCACGGGCCGACTGGATCGTAGCCCTGCGTCCAATGGCCGGTGACCGGGTTCGTTTGGAGCAGATACACCACGCCAATGACGAGCAGGGCTGCTCCCGCCAGGATGGGCCAGGGGGAACCAGTGGGAGCTTGTTTCAGTTCAGGCGCGGCTGCGACGGGGGTGGTACGGTTCGATGTCATGAGACCTCGCAAGACTAATTCAATGTACGGGTTTCGAAGCTAATTGGAAATGCAAAAATCGATCAATTCAATGTACATGCAGTGAGCCTGGTTGGGCGACTGCTGAATTACCTATCGGCTGAACGCCTGCTGGAACCGTGCACGTTTTCTAAAATATGGCCCATTTTCTCTTGCTTGGTGCGCAGATAGCGCTCGAAGGTTTCCTGCGGGGCCACTTCGGCGGAGACCCGTTCCACGACCTCGATGCCCGCCGCTTCCAGGGCTGCAACTCTGTCCGGGTCGTTGGTGATGAGGCGGACGCGGGAATCCTCCAGGAGCTTCAGGGCCGCGGCGGGCAATTCGTAGGCGCGGCAATCGGCCGCGAAACCGAGTTCTTCATTGGCCTCGACTGTATCCCGGCCGCGGTCCTGGAGTTCGTATGCGCGCAGTTTGGCCATCAGGCCGATGCCGCGGCCTTCCTGCTGCTCGTAGAGCAGGATGCCGGCCCCGGCCTGCGCGATCCGGGTGAGGGCGAGTTCAAGCTGGGGGCGGCAGTCGCAGCGTAACGAGCCGAAGACATCTCCGGTCAGACACTGCGAATGGATGCGGACGAGCGGCGGTGCGGAGTGGACGTCGCCCATCACGAGAGCGACCAGCTCCTCGATTTCCGGACGCTGGGCTCTGTTGGCCGAGCTTGCGGGCAGAACTCCTTCAAAGCCAAGAATGCGAAAGGCTCCCCATCGGGTAGGGAAGTCCGCTTCAGCGACCTTGTTTACGCTCTCCAGTTCCATGCCTCGATTGTACGGTACGCTTCAATTGGGGCCTTCGGCTGAGCACGGCCTGATTGAGCGGAGCCGGCGCGCGCTCCGGGGAGTGCAACAATAGGGATCAAAAGAAACATCATGGACGCCAAACTGCAGATCGTACCTGTTGAAGGGCCAGAAGCCCTGGCGCTGCTTCGCGGCCTGCTTGAGGAGTATTGGCAGTCGTTTGGCTTTACGCCCTGCTTTCAGAATTTTTCCAGAGAGCTGGCGGGATTGCCGGGGGCTTACGCTCCGCCCGATGGCCGGCTGTCAATGGCGTGGACCGGAAACCAGCCGGCAGGATGCATTGCAATTCGTCGCCTCGATGAGTTGAGGGGCGAGGTCAAGCGGCTGTTTGTCCGGCCGGCGTTTCGGGGCCGCGGCGTCGGTCGAGCCTTGTTGCAGTGGGTCATCGCCGAGGCGCGGTCTGCGGGGTACGCTGAGATCGTGGGCGACACCATGCCGGTCATGCTGGAAGCGCTGGCGCTCTATCGCCGCATGGGGTTTGAGCGGACAGAGCCCTATGCCGCACAACCGGCCGAGGGCGCCGTTTTTATCCGCCTTCCGCTGTTGCTGCCCGAGGAGAACCGCAACGCGTTACGGTGAGGCTCGGGACGATAGGAAAATTGCACCCGCGGAACCTCAGCGCGTTAGAGTGATGCTGTGACCGACAAGCTCATTTTGATCACCATGCTTGTGAAGCTGGGCGTGGTGGCATCGCTGGCCAGCATCCTGGCGCGGGCGGCCAGTTTCAGACGGCTGTTCTTTTCCGAGCAGCGGCGGCCGATGCAAACTCTGGCGCTGCTGGCTTTTTTCCTGGTTCCGCTGACGCTGGGCGTTTGGATCCGTATTGCAGTCCCCAATTTTCTGGCCGCCGACATCTCGTATGAGGCCATCGTCCTGCTGGGCTTGCTCGTTGGACCAGGATGGGCAATGCTC
>JAJZNH010000331.1 GCA_021811745.1 Acidobacteriota bacterium | reverse complement strand
GTACACCTCGTTTCTGAGCCTCTTCCAGGGTCGCTTCGAGCGTTGGCGTAGCGGCTCAGCCCCAGCCAACGAAGAGTCCAGCCCCAAGCCATTCCCCGTCGGCGTCTAGCGTCCCTGGCCCCGCGGCCCAGCAGCGACTCAAGCTCCCGATCGAGATCCCGCGCCCGGCCGCCATCTCCGCACTCGCAGGCAATAGGCCCCGTACTCCGCCCCGAACTTACGCCACAGCGTCGGCTCCTCGTAGAGCAATACGAACAGATTCACGGCCACCAGAAAGACCACGAAGCAGATCGCAAGCAAGGCAGATTCGTAGAACAGAGCGGTGCCGGCAAGGGCCAGCATGGCGCCGATGTACATCGGATTGCGGACCACCCGGTAAGGCCCGCGAGTTACCAGCCGGCGCGGCGGATCGAAGGGTGCCGGTGTGCCGCGTCCGGACCAGACAAACACTCCTACGCACCACAGCGCGATCACCACCCCCGCACTGCCAATGAGCATCCCTGCAATCTGCGGCCAACCGATCCCCGCCGGGCGGCTGATCCCCGCCCACGACAAGAGCCGCGCCGGCAGGCAGATCAGCAGAGTTCCGGCAAACAGCGTTGCATAGGTGATTGTCCTGAACAGCGCAGCCATCTTTGCCTCCCTGGTTCCGGCAGAGCCCAGCTCCGCAGTTTCATCTGTCTCCCGCTTCGCACTGGAGATCCGCGGCTGGGTGAGTGCTCTACGCAATCCCCAGCACCCGGTTCACAAACCCCACAACGTACTTCCAAACCAGGTAGTAAACGGCCACCGCGGCCAGAAACACGATGCCGATCAGAGCGTAGGGCACGTAGCAGGTGTGGAAATAGGTCACGCCACCCGCGCCCATCTCCACGATGCCCAGGCAACTGGCCACGAATGCGCCCATGGGTGCGCCCAGGAAGGGCAGGATCGCGCCGTGCACTCCGATCGCCAGGTGGGTGCGCGGATGCGACCACACCCAGAGCATGTTCCAAAGCCCGAAGAGCACCGGCACCACGGACATCGGGAAGATGAGAAAGCGTTCGATGGGAAACGGCTCCGCCAGCACCAGCCGCACGATGATAAACCCGGCGAGGATCAGCGGCAGCACCAGCGTGGGAACCAATACGCCGGACAGATACGCGCGTAGATACGGATGCGTGTTCATGGCGTTCTCCTTTCTTGCGGGCGCGTCCGTCCGCGGCTTTAGAGGTGGTAAAGAAAGATGGGGATCGCCGCCGGAAACAGCGCGGCAAAGGCCACCAGCCCGGCCACGAGCGCCCAATCGAACCACGGCACCGGAGCCGGCTGGGCGTCGAGCCGCTGCAGCACGGCGGGCCACAGATCGTTTCGCGGCCCTTCGTCCGCTTCCTCGTCCATGCGCGGCAGCGCCTCCTTCAGCAGCTCCTTCATGCGGTCTTCTTCCTGTGCATTCATGGCGTGATCCCCTGCCTTTCTAAGTCCTTCCTCAACAATCTCAGCGCGCGAAAAACGCGCACCTTCACGGCCGCGGCGGAGATGCCCAGCGCCTCGGCCACTTCCTTGTACGGCCGTTCCTCCACCACCGCCAGCACGGCCGCAATGCGCAGCCGGGGCGGCAATCGGGCAAAGGCCTGCGCGGTCTTCTGCCGTATCTCGGCGGCCACGCCGGGATCGGCTGCGGGGGCTGCGGCCACATCCGCGGTCAGTTCGCTCTCCGGCCGCCGCGCCCGCAGCCAGTCCAGTGCGGCGCGCGTGGCGATGCGGCGCGCCCAGGGCGCAAACGCCCGAGCGATGTCGAACCGGGCGTGGCCCTGGTAGATGCGCCAAAAGCACTCCACCGTCAGATCCTCTGCCGTCGCCGGGTTGCGCACCATGCGCAGAATCCACCCGTAAACAGCCCCCTGATGGGCACGGAACAGCGCTTCAAAGGCGTCCACGCTGCCCTGTCGGAACTGCAGTAGCACGTCGCTCGATTGTTCCGGCATCCGCGTTGCACCTTCTAATTCTTCTTACGGGTTTGTTGGCTGCAAGGTTACACGAACTGCCGCGCCGCTGGAACGTGAATCAAACGCAGCCTGCAAACCGCCAAAAGCGTGAACAGCCGTGTTATCGCGGATTCCTAGCTGGGGTTGGGTGGCGTAAGCTTTGTGCGGTGCGGGCTCGTGGCCCCGGGCCTCATTCGGATTAGCGAAAAAGTCCCGCATCATCTTCAAATAAAACGCTTTTCTATATGAGCCCCTGCTTGACAGTGCTTACTTCGCCTATTTAAAGTGACCCCCGGAGGCTAATGCCTGCCGTTCGCGTCCGAAATCCTCGCGAAAGAAGCTGGGCTGCCTTCAGAGGGCATAATGACAAGTTTTAGATTACGAATGGCCGCGGCGGCGCTGGCTTGCTGCGGGGTGGTATGTGCAGCGGGGGCGCAACAGGCGCCGCAACCGGCTTACCTCAACCCTAACCTGCCTGCCGAACAGCGCGCGGCCGACCTGGTGAGCAGGATGACGCTCCAGGAGAAAGCCAGCCAGATGGTGAACCATGCGCGCGCCATTCCGCGCCTGCACGTTCCGGCTTACGACTGGTGGAGCGAGGCCCTGCACGGCGTCCTGCTCAACGGAACCACAGAGTATCCCGAACCTATCGGCCTGGGCGCTTCCTTCGACTCAGCTTCTATTTACAAGATGGGCGTGTACATCAGCATTGAAGGCCGAATCAAGCATGAACTCGCCGTGCAGCAAGGGCTGGGCACCTTCCACACGGGGCTGGACTTCTGGTCGCCCAACATCAACATCTTCCGCGATCCGCGCTGGGGCCGTGGCCAGGAAACCTATGGAGAGGACCCCTTCCTGACCTCGCGCATGGCAGTGGCCTACATCACCGGAATGCAGGGCAACAATCCCCATTACTTCCGCGTAATCGCCACACCCAAACACTACGACATGTACAGCGGACCGGAACCCGATCGGCATTCAACCAATTACGAGGTCAGCAAACACGACGAGCTGGACACCTATTTGCCCGCCTTTCGCGCCGCCATCGTCCAGGGCCATGCCGATTCCATCATGTGCTCCTACGACAGCATCAATGGCCAGCCGGCCTGCGCCAACCAGTTTCTTCTCCAGAAGATGCTGCGCGTCGATTGGAACTTCCGCGGCTATGTCGTTTCTGACTGCGATGCCGTGCGCGACATCTACCGCGGCCATCACTACACGCCCACCATGCCGCAGGCCATGGCTGTGAGCGTTCGGCGCGGCATGGACAATGACTGCGCTGACTTTGGCAACAACGTCACCGGCGACTCCGATTACGAGCCCTATATTCAGGCCGTCCAGAAAGGCTACCTCTCCGAGGCCGCCCTCAACCGGGCGCTCATCCGCACCTTTACCGCGCGCATCAAGCTCGGCATGTTCGATCCGCCGTCCATGG
>JAJZNH010000412.1 GCA_021811745.1 Acidobacteriota bacterium | reverse complement strand
CGATCGAAGATCGTGCCGGCTGTAACGGAGACCTTCCGTGCGCAGCCGGAACAAGCCCAATAGCCTTCGTCGAGGCGACAGCCTTTCTCGCCAGCGCACCCTGGACAGCGAAACCCCGACGGCCAACGCAGATGTTCCAGATAGGGAACGCAGGACATTGCGTCAGCAAACCAAGCGCGAAACTGTTGCCAAGTGGCTGCATAGTCACGCCACAAACCGGGTCTTGACTCGAAAATCTCAACATCTTGAGCCTACTGTATTAAGGCAGCTACCCAACTACGTGCAATTGATCCCGGCTTGCCATCCCGGGTCCGCAGAAATCCGGTGTTTCGGCTGTGTCTGGGGTAAAAATGTGTATGCGCGGCTGTTCTCGCCGGAGTCCTCCGATGATGTTTCATGTCGTCGTGAAGAAAGAGGAAGACGGTTGGATCGTCGCCGAGCACCCTGCTCTTCCAGGCTGCTTCTCGCAGGGGAAGACAGAGCAGGAAGCGCTGACCAACATCAAGGAGGCGATCACTGCCTGGCTCTGGGCGGAGGATCAAGAGGCCGCTGAGAGACTGCCGGGAAATCGGGCTCCGATTGTCGTCGCCGATTCAATGGACCTCCCATTTTCCCTGCAATGGGCCCGTTTTCCACATTCTTCACAGGCATTTTGCACTGCGAACTATGCATAGCATGGGTACAGGGGCAGATGCGTGGGTCGGCTCGCGAACATCTCGGGTAAGGACGCGGCCAGGGCGTATCAAAAAGCTGGCTGGCAGGTGCGTGGCCGAGTCGGAAGCCATCTGGTGTTGGCAAAGCCGGGCATACGAGCGAACCTTACGATTCCTCAGCATGCGGAACTGGCTCCGGGCACGCTGTGAGGACCTATACGGACTGCTGGGCTGACCGTTGATGAATGCCTAACTCTCCTTTGAGCACGCCCCACCGCGATGATCGGCAAGAATGATGGGACACAACTTTTCCATGAGAGCAGTAGACCGCCCTCCGTCCAATTGCGTCCGCTGTCAGTACTCTGCGAGGGGCCGCTTGTGGTAGACATAGCGGCCGATCATCCAGCCGAAGGCACTGCCCACCAATACATCAGAGGGGAAGTGCTGCCGGCCGAGGACGCGGGCGAGGCTGACGCCGGTGGCCAGGGTGTAGGCGCCGAATTTCAGTAGGGGCGAGTAGCTCTGCGAAGCCAGGACCGTGGCCGACGACCAGGTGACCAGGCTATGGCTGGATGGGAAGGAGGAATCGGTGGCCGAGCTGGTCTGGAAGAATTTGCCCTTGGAGTTGTCCAGGTTGGGACGCTCGCGCATGGTGGAGAACTTGAGGGCTTCATCGACGACGATGGAGTCTGCCATCGCCTCGCCGGCCAGGAAGCCGGTTTCGCGAGCCCCTGGACTATGGAACAACTCGCCTTTCAGGAAGATCAGGGCTGGAACGCCGATGAAGCCGAAAGTCAGCACGTTCGACGCCTGCACGTTTTGATTGTTAAAGGTGGGATTGTGGGAGACGACCGTGGCCATGGTCTGATGATCGGTGGCCATGGCCAGGGTGGTAGCCAGGAAGAGCGTGACCAGGCCGGGCATGTCCGAGCCGCGGATGCGGGCTGGGCTGGTCCAGATGGTCTTCTGATCGTTGAGAAAGGTTCCCGCCAGGTTGTGAAACGTGAGCCGCTCCGAGGGCGGGACCTGCGAGGTGTCGGAGATCTGGGGCGATGGGGCATCGGGCAGAGAACTGGCGGACGGCGAAGCGCTGGAAGCGGGATCGGACTGCGCGCCGGCCAGGCAGGGAAGCGTCAGCAGCAAAATGGCCAGGAGCACGAACCGCGTGTTTGCTCGCGAATGCGCGGTCCAGCCGGGGAAGTCAGAATAGCGGCCCATCTTTCCGCCGCGAGTGCAGGGACTCGTCTTCGACATGGAATCAGGGTAGCAAAGCCTGCATCGGTCAGAGGAAGGCGGCGTGGAAAACGAGCCGGGGCGCGCTCTAATCGGCTGCTCAGCATTTCGCAGCTCACCTTGTGCATCCTCCAGCCAAGTTGAGCATCTGAAAGGGACATGGAATATCGTTTGCTTGGAGGCTCCGGCCTCAAGGTTCCTGTTTTCAGCTTTGGCGCCGGAACATTCGGCGGCGGTGTGGAGTTTTTCGACGCCTGGGGCGCAACCGGGAGTATCGCCGAGGCCCGGCGCATAGTCGACATTTGCTTCGAGGCCGGCGTTACGATGTTCGACACCGCCAACGTCTACTCGAACGGCCGCTCGGAAGAGGTTCTGGGCAAGGCCCTCGATGGCCGGCGCGATCAGGCGCTGATCTCTACCAAGGCAACCTTCCGGCTGGGCGATGGCCCCAACGACGTAGGCTCGTCGCGTTACCATCTGCGGCGTTCGCTTGAAGGGAGCCTGAAGCGCCTGGGTACGGACTATATCGACATCTACCATCTGCATGCCTTCGACGCTCTCACGCCTATCGAGGAGGTTCAGGACACGCTGAACACTTTTGTCCGCGAGGGCAAGGTGCGCTACATTGCCTGCTCCAACTTCTCCGGCTGGCATCTGATGAAGTCGTTGGCCGTGGCCGACCGCTACGGCTGGACGCGCTATGCCGCCCATCAGGTTTACTATTCGCTACTCGGCCGCGAATACGAGTGGGAGCTTATGCCCTTGGCTCTCGACCAGAAGGTGGGCGCGCTCGTATGGAGCCCGCTGGGTTGGGGGCGTTTGACAGGCAAGCTCCGCCGCGGTCATCCAATGCCCGAGGTAAGCCGCCTTTACAAGACGGCGGGGGCCGCTCCGCCAGTGGCTGATGAGCACCTGCACAGAGTTGTGGACGCGATCGATGCTGTCGCAGCCGAGACCGGCAAGACGGTTCCGCAGATCGCCCTGAACTGGCTCTTGCAGCGGCCCACGGTGGCATCCGTGATTATCGGCGCGCGCAACGAGGAGCAGTTGCGCCAGAACCTCGGCGCGCTGGGCTGGAGCCTGAACGCGGATCAGATGGCCGCGCTCGACAAGGCCACTGCCGTAACTCCCATCTATCCCTACTGGCATCAGGGCCAGTTTCCGGAGCGGAATCCGTTCCCGGTGTGATTAGGGTCAGCCCGTGACTTAAGTCATAGCCCGATTCGCGCCCATCTTCTTATTCTTCTAGTCGGAAGGATGACTTGAAGATGGGTGCACAACCAGCAGTTATCGATCCCACATTTCGAAAGAAGAAGCACCTCCTTCGCCGCGCCGAGCTCGATCGCTCGCAGCGCATTCGCTTTGCCGCACAGGCTTTGTTCGTGGCCCTGAACCTCTGGCTAGGCTTGCAGTTTTACCTCTGGGTGCGCTTCTACGAGCGCGGCGGCGTGGGCCTGCGGGTGGCGCGCCCCGCCGGCGTCGAGGGTTGGCTGCCCATCGCCGGGCTAATGAACTTTAAG
>JAJZNH010000706.1 GCA_021811745.1 Acidobacteriota bacterium | reverse complement strand
CGCTGACACCGGGACTGGGGCCGAAGCGCATTCTGGATGCGGTCGCGAAGGCAGGCGGAGCCGCGCGGATTCTGGGTCTGCCGCTGACCGGGCTCGAAGCACTCAATTTCCCTGCTCCGGTGGCGCAGTTCATCTTCGACGGGAAAGCACGCCAGGCGGCGGAAGCGGAGGCGCGGCGCGTGGCGGCCCAGGACGCGGCGATCGTGAGCATCCCGTCGCCGGAATACCCGGAACAACTGCGCGAGATTTACGATCCGCCGCCGGTGCTGTGGGTGCGGGGGGATGTGCGGCTGCTGAGCCGGCCGTCGATTGCGGTGGTAGGCACGCGGCACCCCACGCCGTACGGCATGGGCATAGCCGAGATGCTGTCTCGGGACCTGTCGGCGCGGCGGCTGCTGGTGGTGAGCGGGATGGCGCGGGGCATCGATTCCTGCGCGCACAAAGGCGCCCTGGCGGCACGCAGGCCCACGGTGGCGGTATGGGGCACGGGCATTGACGTGGTGTATCCCAAGGAGAACAGGAAGCTGGCGGAGGAGATTCTGGCCACGGGCGGCGCGATTGTGAGCGAGGCGCCGATGGGAACCTTTCCGGCGCCGCAGAATTTTCCCCGCCGCAACCGCATCCTGAGCGGATTGAGCCTTGCCGTGCTGGTGGTGGAGGCGAGCGAGAACTCGGGAACGCGCGTGACAGCGCGCTGCGCGGCGGAACAGAACCGCGATTTGTTTGCCGTGCCGGGCAACGTGACCAGCAAGGGATCGTGGACGCCGAACACGCTGATCAAGCAGGGCGCCAAGCTGGTGGCCACCTGGGAGGACGTGTGGGAGGAGCTGCCCTCGCAGGTGCGGCTGGCGCTGGAGGCGGAAGCGGCGGAGCAACAAGCCTCTGCATCCGACGCGGGGGCGCAGGCATCCTTATTGCCTGATCTTGGCTTGTCCGACCCGGGGCTGCGACCCGAAGAAGCGATGGTGCTCGAAATTTTGCGCAAGGACGAGAGTCTGCAGATCGACGAGATTCTCGAATTGCTGGAAACGCAACTGACGTCCCCGGAGGTGTTTACGGCATTGTTCGAGCTGGAAATGGCGGGGCGCGTCCGGGCGTTGCCGGGAAAGAATTACGTGCGGACGATGTAGGAGCAGGATCCGGAGCCGGGCAACGATTTCGGATGGGAGCCGCGAAAATCTTCATCAGGATTGCAGAAAAGCCGAATTCCCTGGCGAACGGGTTGCGCTGTCAATAGTTTGCGGTGCCTGGCGGTAGGGAAAGGACGGGTTTCCTGCATCGTAAAGACGCCGGGAAGCGGTGGGGACGAGTGGAAATGAAGCGGCCTTCCGTGGTACGGTCCAACATTTGCGGGCCCTTTTGCGGAGGGGGTCAAAAGGTGCCGCGTTCAGGCATCGCGCAAAACGCTAAAGCATCGCGCGAGGCGCGAAAGGATCCAATAGGAAGAGGACGGCCGGGGCACGCGCTCGAAGGCGGGCCGCGGAACAGGCACAAAAGAGAGGAAACCGGTTTCAGAATGGCATCGAGCAAATCACTGGTGATCGTGGAGTCGCCGGCCAAGGCGAAGACGATTGAAAAGTACCTGGGCAAGGGGTTCGAGGTGCGCGCGTCGGTGGGACACATCATGGACCTGCCCAAAAACGATATCGGCGTGGAGCTGAAGAAGCGGACCTTTGAGCCGGAGCTGATTGTTTCTCCGGGCAAGGAGAAGGTGGTGGAGCAGCTCAAGAAGCTGGCGGCCAAATCCGATGCGATCTACCTGGCGCCCGACCCGGACCGCGAGGGCGAGGCGATCGCCTACCACCTGGCGCTGCAGCTCGGGACGAGCGCGAAGGAGCGCAAGAAGATTCGCCGCGTGACCTTCAACGAGATCACCAAGAAGGCCGTGCAGGACGCGTTCCAGCACGCCCGCGATATCGATCGCAACCTGGTGGACGCGCAGCAGACGCGGCGGGTGCTGGACCGGCTGGTGGGCTACCAGATTTCTCCGCTGCTGTGGGACAAAGTGCGGCGGGGTCTGTCGGCCGGTCGCGTGCAGACGGTGGCGCTGCGGCTGGTGGTGGAGCGCGAGCGCGAGATTCGGAACTTCAAGCCGGTGGAGTACTGGACGCTGGAAGCATTGCTGCATCCGGAACGGCAGGACGAGAAGAAGCTGAGGGCGAAATTTATCGGCATTGGCGGCGAACCGGCGCGCGTGCCCAACGGCAAGGACAAGGACGGCAAGGATCAGTTCATCGCCAACGCCCTGCCCGGCAAGCAGGTCATGGACGAGGTGACGGCGGCGCTCGAAGACGCCGAATGGCGGGTGACGAGCGTGCAGGCGCGCGAGCAGCAGAGGCGCCCGCTGCCTCCGTTCATCACAAGTCAATTACAGCGCGACGCAGCCAACAAGCTGGGCTTCAACGTGCGGCGCACCATGGGTGTGGCGCAGCGTCTTTATGAAGGCATTGACCTGGGCGCGGAAGGCACCACCGGCCTTATCACTTATATGCGTACCGATTCGCCGCGCGTGGCGCCGGAAGCGAAGGTAGCGGCGCGCGAGTGGATTCAAAAGAATCTTGGATCGAAGTACCTGCCGGCGGAGCCGAACTCGTACCGCGGCAAGAAGGACGCGCAGGACGCGCACGAAGCCATCCGGCCGACGGACGCTGCGCGGACGCCGGAGTCGATCGCGAAATACTTGAGCGACGAGCAGTTCAAGCTGTACACGCTGATCTGGCGGCGGTTCGTGGCCTCGCAGATGGTGCCGGCCGTTTACGACGTGACCACGGCGAACATCGAAGCGAAATCGAAGCAGAACGGCAAGAGCTACGATTTCCGCGTGAGCGGATCGGTGATGCGCTTCGAGGGTTTCCTCAAGGTCTATGAAGTCTCCGAAGACAAGAAAGAAGATGAGGACGAAAGCGCCAACCGGCTGCCCAATCTGGACGGCGTAAAGACACTGGTGAAGGACGAGCTGTTGCCGGAAGAGCACGCCACGCAGCCGCCGCCCCGCTACAACGAAGCCTCGCTGGTGAAGGAACTGGAAGAGCGCGGCATCGGCCGGCCTTCGACCTATGCGTCGATCATCAACACCATCCAGGACCGCGAGTACGTGGTGAAGCACGGCGGCTCGCGCGGCCGCTTCTACCCGACCGAAATCGGCATGGTGGTGTGCGATCTGCTGGTGGAGAGTTTTCCCTATATCTTCGACACCAAGTACACGGCGCGGCTTGAGGAAGAGCTGGACGATATCGAAGAGGGCAAGGAGAAGTGGACCGATCTGCTTAACGGCTTCTACAACTACTTTGAAGACGAGCTCAAGGACGCCGGCGCGAAGATGCGCAACATCAAGCGCATGGAGCAGGTGACCGCGGAGAAGTGCGAGCTGTGCGGATCGCCGCTGGTGCTGAAGTGGGGCAAGTTCGG
>JAJZNH010000993.1:1494-3408 GCA_021811745.1 Acidobacteriota bacterium | reverse complement strand
GGAACGCTGGACGATATCAATGCTGGTCTGATCGACGCGACGATCGTGCAAAAGCCGTTCACAATGGGTGCAGTTGGTCTGAAGGAACTGGACGAAGTCTTCCACAACCCGCCCCGGCAGCTCAGCAAGGACTACGCTCAGGACCCATTCTCGGCCTATCCGGTGTTTATCGACACTGGCACTTCATTGGTGGACAAGAATAACGTCAGCATCTACCTGAGAGAGGCGGCTGGAGCCAAGAAGTAGACGGCCTTGCGCAAGAGGTACGGAGATGCAAATGGAAACGGCGGCTTTCGCATGGAGGAGAGCCGCCGTTTCCATTTTTGCATACCGTGAACGGAGCCTTCCGCTGATCGGAAGGGAACTCCGGTTCTTGCCCCTATTCGTTTTTGGGTCCGCCGATAATGCTTTCTTCCTTGGCGATCTTGACGCGGGCGCTCTCGAGCTTCTTTTGCAATTTGGCTACATCGCCGGGCTCGACATCAGATGGGACCGCTTTGGCAAACTCCGTCAATGAGAGCTGCCACTGCGCCGCCGCCAGCCGGATGCGGCCGGTCTTTTCGTAGAGATCGCCCAGGTGCATATGCACGGTTGGATCGGTCTGGTCGCGCATGACGGCCTGACGCAGGTTGTCTTCTGACAGGTCGTACTGCCCCAGCTTGTAATAGACCCATCCCAGCGAATCCAGGTAGGCGCCGTTCATCGGATCCAGACTGACCGCCTTGCGAATCATCTGGAGGGCTTCGGGCAATTTCATGCCCTTATCTGCCAGCATGTACCCCAGGTAGTTCAGGGTCATGGCATTCTCGGGGTCGAGATCCAGCACCTGCCGGAAGTAGGTTTCAGCCGGCCCGTAGTGCTTCTGCCGCTCGGCCAGTTCGCCACGCAAAAAGAGCAGGGAGATGCGGTCATCCTTCTTGGTGCAAAGCGGCTCGGCCTTCTTGAAGGCTTCCTCGGCATCCTTCCAGCGGTGCAGACGGATATAGATCTGGCCAAGCGCCATCCAGGCGGCGCGGTTGTCGTCGGGAGATTTGTCAAGGATGCTCTTGGCGAGGTCGATGCCCTCTTCGGGTTTGCCCAGGTCGGCCAATTCACCCGCCAGCAACAGTTTCAGGTCGCGGTTCTTGGGATTGGCAGCGACGGCTTCGCGAGCGACCGCGATTACCTTGTCATAATCTTTGGCGTCGCGATAGGTATCCACCTCGCCCTGATATCCGCGCAGGGCCTGATCGCCTCCCATTGCAATCAACTTTTCGTAGGTCGCAATCGCCAGGTCGGTCTTGTTCTGCTCGTGATAAATCTGCCCAAGGCGGTCGAGGAAGATGCCCCGGTTGTTCTTCTCCTGAGGGGTATAGGCGCCGTTGGCGTGCGAGGTGAGATCCACCATGTGCTGATAGACCTGGGCGGCTTGATCAAACTGCCCAAGGATATCCAGCAGCAGGCCTTCGTTGTAGCCGGCTTCGAGGGAATTCGGGTCGATTGTGCGGGCCTTGCGAATGGTAGTGAGGGCGTCCTGATACTTGCCCTGCCGGCGTTGAATCTCGGCGATGTGTACCAGCGCATCCGCGTTTTGCGGATCGGCCTTGGCCAGAGCCTGATACTCCTTGAGCGCTTCGTCGAACTGGTGGTTGCTCATGAGGGCCTGGGCCAGCGCGTTCAAAGTGCGCAGGTCTTGCGGATCCATGTCGGAGGCGCGCTGAAAGGCGTTGATCGCCTGCTTAGGCTCCTTCAACTGGTCGTAGGTGGCGCCCAGGGCAAACTCCATGCGCGGAGTGCGGTCGGACTCGGGGACCGATTCGATGACATTGGCTGCCTGCTTGAGGTTGCCGCTGTCCGCATAGATGCGCGCCAGATTGAGAATGACATCTTCGGATTCGGGATCGATGGCCCGGGCGGCCTCAAACTGCTTTTCCG
>JAJZNH010000993.1:0-1484 GCA_021811745.1 Acidobacteriota bacterium | reverse complement strand
TCTACGTTATTGGGTTGCAGCTCGACAATCTTCTCGAATTCTCCGATGGCCTTGTCCAATGCGTTCCCCGCAGGCGAATTGGAGGAGATGCCACTCTGGTTCTCGCTTAGCTGGCGCAAGTAGATGCGTCCCAGGAGCCTGTGCGCGGCAATATCATTGGGATCTTTCTGGATGAGACTGGTGACCAGAGCCAGGGCGTCGCTGATGCGGTCAGTCCGGTAATAGAGATTGGCGAGTGCGTCGTTCAGCTCGGCAGAGCCGGGATCGGCGTCAAGCGCTGCCTTGTACTCCTCGACCGCATGCCTTACATAGGCCGACTGGCCTGTCGAGTAGGCTTCATTCTCGTAAATGCCAGCCATGGCTGCGTGAAAATACGCCTTTGCCCGATCATCAACCGAGGGAATGGCCCGCGTGGCCGCGGCGGCGGTAGGAGATGGAGTGCCGCCGGAACCGGGTTTTGTGGAAGTGCTTTGGGGTGGAGAGCTTTGGGCAGGTGTGCTTTGCGCATACCCCCCCGCGGCCGGAAGCAACGCGAGAGAACCGGCAAGCGATAGCCAAAGAAGCGGCGAAGAATAATTTGATCTCATGATCTTAGGGGATTACCTACCTTTTGGGCCGTCGCAACGAAAAAACTACCCGGACAACCCGCCGGCGCTGCTGGCAGCCGATCAAAGGAACTCTGCCTACTTTCTAAAGACGATTCTACCTGTCATTTGTCGCGGTGGGCGGACGAATTAAGCGATTTTCCCGGGAATTGCAATTTCGTGAGCACGAAATGAAACCGGAACAAAACCGGGCGCAAGACCCCAAAGTCGCAACTCACAGCCAGCCGGCGCGGTCGCGTGAATCGAAGCGCGTCAGGGCAGCGGGCGGCCGCCGATTGTGCATGCCAGGTGGGACCGGCATGCACAATCGCCGTCAGTGCCGGAAATGCCGGATGCCGGTAAAGACCATAGCCATGCCCAATTTGTCGGCGGCGGCGATGACATCCTGATCCTTCACCGAACCGCCGGGCTGTATGACAGCGGTTGCGCCCGCGGAGGCCACGGCTTCCAGGCCGTCGGGGAAGGGAAAGAAGGCATCTGAAGCGGCAACCGTGCCTTGAAGCGGCAACACGGCCTTTTGCGCGCCAAAGCGGGCGGCATCAACGCGGCTCATCTGGCCCGCGCCGATGCCCACCGTCTGGCCGTCGCGGACATATACGATGGCGTTGGATTTAACGTGCTTGCAGACGCGCCAGGCGAAGAGCAGGCTGCGCATCTCCTCGGCGGTGGGCGGGCGCCACGTGACTACCTTCAGCTCGGACTCGGTGATGCGGGCGGTATCGGCATCCTGGAGCAGCAGTCCACCCGAGACGTGCTTGACCACCGGACGCGGCGGCGCGGAGTGGACTTCGACCAGGCGAAGGTTCTTCTTGGCGGCGAATCGCTCGCGGGCTTCGGCTGTAAAGGCGGGCGCTGCAATGGCTTCAACGAAGAGCTTGG
>JAJZNH010000469.1 GCA_021811745.1 Acidobacteriota bacterium | reverse complement strand
GATCGCCGGTCCTCCGGGCAATGTGTACTCCGCGCCGTGCGCAAACGCGAACCCAGAGCGCGCCTGTAGCTTTCCGGTGCGCAGCGCATGGGACAGCAAGCTGTCGAATGCAATTCGTCCCAGGCACACCACCACGCGCAATTGTGTGAGCAAGGCCATCTCCTGGTCGAGCCAAGGCGCGCAGTTGCGCAATTCTTCCGGCGTTGGCTTGTTGGCTGGGGGAGCACAGCGGGCGGCGGCGGTGATCCACATTCCGGTGAGCTTCATTCCGTCGTCGCGCGAGACGGAAGTGGGCTGCGAGGCGAATCCTGCCTCGTGCAGCACGGGGAAAAGAAAATCGCCCGATCCGTCGCCGGTAAAGATGCGCCCGGTGCGGTTGGCGCCGTGCGCTCCCGGCGCCAGTCCCAGAATGAGCACACGCGCCTGCTCGTCGCCGAACGAAGGCACGGGCTTGCCCCAGTACTCCCAATCCATGTAGGCGCGGCGGCGCACGCGGGCCACCTCGGTGCAGTAAGCGCGCAGCCGCGGGCAGCGTTCGCAGGCGATGATGCGCGCGTTGAGCGCTTGCAGGGTGGTGGCGTTGCGAGCCATGGAAGAATTCTACGGCGTCTGCCCCTGGCCATGTGGCAAACTTGGGTCGGAGGAAAACGAGCGATGAAATCCGCAAAGTTGTTGATGCTTGCCGGCGATTTTGTTGAGGATTACGAGATCATGGTACCCTTCCAGGCTCTGCAAATGGTGGGTCACACGGTGGATGCGGTCTGTCCGGGCAAGAAGAAAGGCGACCAGGTCCGTACCGCTATTCATGATTTCGAGGGCGACCAGACCTACACGGAAAAGCGCGGCCATAACTTCACGCTCAACGCCACCTTCGACGAGATCGATGCCGCCAAGTATGACGCACTGGTGATTCCAGGCGGCCGCGCGCCGGAGTATCTGCGCCTTAATCCCAAGGTTCTCAACATCGTGCGCCACTTTGCCGCCGCCAACAAGCCGATCGCCGCCTTGTGCCATGGCGCTCAGTTGCTGGCCGCCGCGGGCGTGCTCAAGGGCCGCAAGCTGAACTGCTATCCCGCCTGCGCGCCGGAGGTGGAAGCAGCCGGCGGCACCTTTGTCCCGGTGGAGTTTACTGAAGCGGTCGTGGATGGCACGCTGGTCACCGGACCGGCGTGGACGGCGCACCCAGCCTGGCTGGCGCGCTTTCTTGAGGTGCTGGAGGCGCATCTGAAGAGCTAGCGGGGGTGCGGCAGACGACGATTTTCACGCCGTTATCCAGCGGATGAGGCAACAAGCGGGTCTCGCGGGATTGCCGCCGATTTCTGTTGATTGAGGGGCTTGCAGGGGAGTTGGAATGCGTCAGAGCCCGGGAAGCCCCGAAGCATAATTTTTTTCTGCGTTTCCAGCCGCCTGCGGCTCAGTCTGCTATCGTGTTGCGCGGAGGGTTTCGCAATGCAAATGGGAGTGCAGGCGATGTGCGCTCTGGCAATTGTTGGGCTTACGCTCGGGCTATCCACGCCGGCAGATGCCGTTTCACTCACAGTGAAGACCGCGCAGGGCAAGGTCCACGGCAAGACCATCAACGACGGCAAAGTCAGAGCCTTTCTGGGATTGCCATATGCGGCGCCTCCGGTGGGCGATCTGCGCTGGAAGGCCCCCGAACCTCCTGCGTCGTGGAAGGGAGTGCGCGACGCCACCCGCTACGGCGCGCGCTGCGAGCAGGGCCATGTTTTTAGCGACATGATTTTCCAGGATGACGGGCCGAGCGAGGATTGCCTCTACCTGAATGTCTTTACTCCTGCCAATGCCAAAGCGCACAGCAAGCTGCCGGTGATGTTCTGGATTCATGGCGGCGGTTATAGGGGTGGTTCGGCCTCGGAGCCGCGCCATGATGGCGACTTTTTGCCCACCAAGGGTGTCGTCCTCGTCACCATCAACTACCGGCTGGGCGTCTTCGGCTTCCTGGCAACAACCGGTCTGGCCGAAGAGGCCGGAGGCGCGGCGGGCAACTACGGATTGATGGACATGGTGACCGCGCTGCGCTGGGTCAGGAACAACATCGCGAACTTCGGCGGTGATCCCGCCAACGTGACCATCTTCGGGGAAAGCGCGGGTTCTTTTGCCGTGAGTACGCTGATGGCGGCGGCTCCGGCGCGCGGGCTCTTTGAACGGGCCATCGGCGAAAGCGGAGGCGCTTTGAGTGTGGGCGCTCCAGGCACCGACACACTGGAAGAGCGCGAGCGCGAAGATGACAAATGGGTGGCATCCTTGGGGGTGAGCACGCTGGCGGAGCTGCGCGCGCTGCCTGCGGCAACGATTCTCGAAGCTGCCTTGAAGAGAGGCGCGGGGCCGTTTTCGCCGGTGGTCGACGGCCGCCTGCTCACTGAGCCGGTGGCGGAAACCTATGCTGAGGGAAAACAGGCTCACGTTCCGTTGCTGGCCGGCTGGAACCGCGACGAGAACGCCTCACTTGCCAAAGACATGACCGCGGAGAAGTGGAAGAGGTTTGCGGAGGACCACTTCGGTATTCATGCCGCGCAGTTCCTGGCGCTCTATCCCGGAGAAACCGATGAGCAGGCGGTGCGTTCCGCCATTGATTACGGCAGTGATGCCTTCATTGCTTTCAGTACCTGGAGGTGGGTCGAGGCGCAGCGAAAGACGGGAGATGCGCCCGTCTTTCGCTACCACTTCGAGCTGGCCGCACCGCCCAGCAAGTTTCATCCTGGCTCGTATGCCTTCCACTCCGATGACATCGAGTACGTCTTCGGCACGCTCGACACCCGCCCCGGCGCCGACTGGCGGCCCGAGGACCGTAAGCTGAGCGCGGAGATGATGAGCTACTGGACCAACTTCGCCAAGACCGGCAACCCCAACGGTCCGGGACTGCCCGAATGGCCGCGGTACGACAAGACCGGCGAGCTCATCCACCTCGACAGCACCATTACCGTTGGTCCGGCTACGACGCAGGCACGCTATGAGTTTCTGATGAAGTGGCTGCCGCCACGGCACCGTTAGCCCAAAAGCCCCTGGGAGTGGTTTATTGGTCGACGCCCGAGGCCTGGGCAAAACCCTCGGCCTGTTCCGGGGGAATTGTATCGCCCCCGATCGGAGCAGCGGACGTGGATCCTTTGGCATTGATCGCGCCAGAGTAATCGGGCCCCAGCCCCAACTTCTTCAAGGCGCGGGAATCCGGCATCAACTTCGTCTGCCAGCCTTGATCGGCCTGATATTTCTGCATGGAGGCCTTCGTAGCCGCATCCCACTTGCCCGTTGGAGCTCCGCTCAGGTAATGCACGCGGATGAGGGCTTCCTGGATCTGAATGACGCGATCCGGCTCGATGGATTGCTGGCCGCGCACCCGGCGCACTCTGTACCTGTGATGATATCTGTGCGAATACCGGCTATGCGCTTTCCT
>JAJZNH010000452.1 GCA_021811745.1 Acidobacteriota bacterium | reverse complement strand
TTTGCCGCGACTTGCAACAGGAGAGTGGCTGGCCGCATGGGCGCTTACGGAGCCGGGCTCGGGGTCGGATGCGAGCAACGCGCGCACGACCGCGGTGAAGAAAGGCTCCACCTACGTGCTGAACGGGAGTAAGACCTTCATCACGAATGGACACTATGCCGATGCGATCGTGGTCATGGCGATGACCGAAAAAGGCAAGGGCACGCATGGGATGTCCGCCTTTGTGGTGGAGAAAGGAACAAAGGGATTCCGGCCCGGGAAGAAAGAGAACAAGCTGGGCGTGCGAGCCAGCGATACCAGCGAGCTGATCTTCGAGGACTGCGAAATCCCCGCGGAAAACCTGCTCGGCTCCGAAGGCGAGGGATTCATCGATGCGATGCGCGTGCTGGATGGCGGTAGAATCTCGATTGCGGCGCTGGCCGTGGGGATCGCGCGCGGCGCTCTGGACGCGGCGCTGAAGTATGTGAAAGAGCGCCGGCAGTTTGGAAAGGCGATCGCGGAGTTTCAGGGAATTCAATGGAAGCTGGCCGATATGGCGACGGAGCTGGATGCGGCGCGATTGCTGACTCAGCGCGCGGCAGCGCTGAAGGACGCAGGGCGCAAGGTGACGCGCGAGTCGTCCATGGCCAAGCTGTTTGCGAGCGAAGCCGCAGCACGCATTTGCGAGCAGGCAGTACAGTTATTTGGCGGCTACGGATTCATCAAGGATTATCCGGTGGAGAAGTATTATCGCGACGTGAAGCTGTGCACGATTGGCGAGGGAACCAGCGAGATCCAGCGCATGATCATCGCAAGAGAGATTCTGAAGGTAATACCATCACGGGGGTAGCGTCAGCATCCGGCTCCGGCCTGCGAACATTCAGCTCATCGGCGAACGAGCCGAGAGCAGGAACCTGGAAGCTGCATTTGCGATGAGTGAAACGGTCACAATTGTGGAATGCCCGCGGGATGCCTGGCAAGGACTGCCCGGAAAGATCGCGCCTGAAGCCAAGGCGGACTATCTTCGTAAATTGATTGGCGCCGGCTTCAGGCAGATCGATGCGGTGAGTTTTGTTTCGCCCGCAGCGGTTCCGCAGATGTCGGATTCGGAGCGCGTGCTTGAGTTCCTGGCGCCTCCGGAGGACGTGGAGATCATTGGCATTGTGGTGAACGAAAAGGGCGCGGAGCGGGCCATCAAGACCGGCGCGGTGCAGACACTGGGATTTCCCTATTCAATTTCAGCGGAGTTCCTGCAGCGCAATCAGCATCAGACGCCGGAGCAGTCGTTGGATGCTCTTGAATCCGTGATGACACAGGCATGGAACGCGGGGCTCAATGTTGCGGCTTACATTTCGATGGCCTTCGGCAATCCTTATGGCGATGCATGGAGCATCAGCGAAGTCGTGGATGGATGCGACCTCCTGATTGATTGCGGGGTGGACCAGATCTCCCTCGCGGACACCGTCGGACTGGCAACGTGTGAACAGATCACTGAGACGGTTGGGGCAGTGCTGGCAGCACATGAGGGCGTCGAAATTGGCGTGCATCTGCATGCGCGGCGCGACGAAGCCGCAGCCCACATCCTCGCGGCGTATGATGCCGGGTGCAGGCGCTTCGATGCGGCGATCGGCGGCTTGGGAGGCTGTCCGTTTGCACAGGATTTGCTCGTCGGAAATATTCCGACCGAAATATTGCTTGCAACGCTGGCGGAACGTGGAGCTGAACTGCCCAAGCTGGGACCGCTGAAAGAATTGATAAGCTCGGCTACGGAAATGGGCGCAGCCTTTGGAGGACGGACGCACTAGTGGATGGTCCCGAGCTTGCATGCAAGGCAGCGGCCGGGCGGAGTGAACAGGTGACCTACTCGACGATTGTGGTTACAGACAAAGCCCCGGTGCGGACGATCACACTGAACCGCCCCGAGCGCCGAAACGCGATGACTCCCGAGATGCAGGTGGAGCTGATCGCTGCGCTGGAAGATGCCGCGCAGAGCGGTTGCCGCGTGCTCGTGCTGGCCGGAGCGGGCGAAGCGTTTTGCTCGGGCCTCGACTTGTCGGTATTGCAGTCGATGCGCAATACGACAGCCGTGGAGTACCGCGTCGATGCCGAACGGATCGCCAGACTTTTTCTTGCCTTGTACGAGCTGCCATTGCCTGCAATTGCGGCAGTGCACGGCGCGGCGATCGCCGGCGGAGCGGGCCTGGCTGCAATTTGCGACTTCACGCTGGCCACACCCGAGGCGAAATTTGGCTTTACGGAAACAAGGATCGGCTTTGTGCCTGCGGTGGTGTCGGCCTTTCTCGCCTTGCAGATCGGCGACAAGCGCAGCCGTGACCTGCTTCTGACCGGGCGCATCATCGATGCGGAAGAGGCTTTGCGGCTGGGGCTGATAAACGAAGTCGCGCCACCCGGCGAGCTGATGCGATCCGTGGATGCACTCACTCAGATGCTGACAGCCAACAGTCCGCAATCACTGAGTACGACGAAGCGGCTGATGGCGGCGCAGCACCGGGCGTGGCTCGATGCGGCGCTGGTTGAGGCGATTGAGGCGAGTGTCCAGGCGCGCGAGACGGAGGATTTTCGCGAAGGGCTCGCGGCGTTTCTGGAGAAGCGCAAGCCGGTGTGGGCGAAGTGATTCGAGCGAGCGCCGCGGACCTTTAGCGAAAGCGGATGCGCACCTCCGTTCGCTGTTGCAACTGCTCGCGCGTGACGCCCTCTGCGAGTTCGACAGCTTCAAAGCCCGCAGGAGTAATGTCAAGCACGCACAAATCCGTAATCACGCGATGGACGACGCCTGCTCCGGTAAGGGGCAACGTACATTGACGCAGCAGCTTGGCGCCGCCGTCCGCGGTGGTGTGCTCCATGACGACCAGCACGCGCCGCACGCCTGAGACGATGTCCATGGCGCCGCCCATGCCTTTTACGCGCTTGCCGGGAATCATCCAATTGGCAAGGTCGCCGCGCTCCGAAACCTGCATGGCGCCGAGAATGGTAAGGTCGATATGCCCGCCGCGAATCATGGCGAACGACTCGGCGCTCGAAAAGATTGATGCGCCCGGGACGAGCGTCACAGTCTCCTTGCCCGCGTTGATCAAGTCGGCGTCAATCTCTGCTTCGCGCGGGAACGGCCCCATGCCGAGCAGGCCGTTCTCTGATTGCAGAGTTACGGTCATCCCCGCAGGAATATAGTTGGCGACCAGTGTAGGGATGCCGATGCCGAGATTCACGTAAAAGCCGTCTTGCAGCTCCTCTGCCGCACGCGCGGCCATCTGTTGGCGGGTCCAAGCCACGGCTCTACTCCTTGCGTGTGGTTCTCTTCTCGATGCGTCTTTCCGGATGCGGATGATGCACGAGGCGTTGCACATAAATGCCCGGCGTATGAATCTCGTCGGGATCGAGTTCGCCGGGCTCAACTACGATCTCGGCTTCAGCCACG
>JAJZNH010001017.1 GCA_021811745.1 Acidobacteriota bacterium | reverse complement strand
TCAACAGCTTTCCGAGTTTCTTTTCCTGATCCTGGATCTCGTAGTAGATGTCCTCCGCGGTCCAAAGCTCCGCAGGACGTTCGCGAAGTTTCGCCCGTTCGATGCAGTTCTCCGGGTACCAAGAGCCGGCAGGCAGCTTCGACCAGCGGCAGCCGCCGATCGAGTGATTGACGATCGCGTCGCAGGCGATGTTCCAGCGCCGCGCGTCGTAGACCGGTCCTTCCCGCAGGCGCAGCGTCTCTCCCCGCTGCACGTGCCGCAGCGCCACATGCAGGGCCTCATGGATCGCGATCCCGACCTGCTCCTCCGGCGGGCAGGCGAAATAGCTCTCCGCGAAGTACATCTTCCGGCCATCGGTCCAGGCCATATGGTCTGCATCGGCGGCGAGCACCGCCGGCACGTACAGCAGAATGCCGGCCAGGCCGACATCCTTGCTGACCGCCAGGCGCAGGTTGCGCGAAAGTGTCTCCTCGGGTGTCACGCCGCCCTCCCCAGGTCCACCAGCTCCCGTGCTTTGCTCTTGTAGACGCGCCGATAGGTCTCGGATTTCGCCACCGCCTGAAACAGGTTGCCGCGATGCGCCTTGCCCAACAGCAACTCCATTCCCAGCGACTGGATCTCCCTCCGCGGGAGCTTGTCTTCCACCTCGGCTACCGCGTCGAGCAGTTCGATCGCGAGCTCGAAGTGCTGCAGCTCGCTCGCGTAGGCCACCAGCGAATAGGCAAGCCCATAGAGAGCGGAGATCGTGGCCGGCACCTGCCGCGCCGCCATCTGCGCTGGCATCTCGAGCAAACGCGAAATAGGCGGAAGCTGGCCGATCTCTTCGAGAGCGTGAAAGAACTGAACCGCAACCGCCTCTCCCACTAGGCCGTTGACGGCGATCGAGCGCGCGCTCTGGTCCCTGGTCTGCTCTAAAACCTGGGACACCCGCGTCCACGAGCGCGGCGACGGGGTTACCAGTTGCTCGGTCCTCTCCTGCCCGCCGCAGGAGTCCAGCATCTCCGGCCGGACACGGATGAAGGTGATGACTTCGGGCGCGACGCCCGCCGTCATGGCCCATTCGATCCAGTCGTCGGGATTGGCGATCACGTTGAGGTGAACGAAACGGTCGGCCAGCGCCGTGCCCATTCCATAGCTCACGGCCCCGTCTTCGGGGGCATTGCCGGCGCCCACCACCCAGACCTGCTCCGGCAGGCGATGCTTCCCGATGCAGCGGTCAAGGATGAGCTGGTAGGCGGAGGCCTGGATGCGCGGCTCGGCCGCGGTGAGCTCGTCGAGAAAGATTACGGCCGCAGCATCGTTGCGTGGCAGGAACTCCGGGCGTACCCATTCGGTCTCTCCGGTGTCATGATTGATCCGCGGCAGCCCGCGAAGATCGCAGGATTCGAGCGTGGTCAGGCGCAGGTCGATCAGGTCCATCCGCTCCGCGCCGGCGAAGCCGCGGATGAGGTCCGATTTGCCGACTCCCGGTTTTCCCCAGAGGAATACGGGCAGTCTGAGTGCGTAGGCAACCGGCAGGAATCTGGCCGCCTGCTTCGGGCTGGTGGGAACGATGTTCAGCATAAGCAAACCTTCCGCCGTCTCGAGGGATTCAACAGCCAGGGTCGAGCGGCGATTATCCCTTCGATCCGATGGCGCGGGAGAAGCGGTACACGAGCTTGTTGCCCACAGCCTCAGGGCCTTCAAGGGAGGCGGTCAGGATCTCCGGATAGGTCATGGCATACATCTCGCGAACCTGTTCCACCGAAAGCTTGGAACCGGGGTCCGGCAAGCGCAGACCGTTCAACGTGAATTCTCTTTCCATTGCTTCAACGTGCATTATGTCTCCTCGATTACTCAGGATTGGTTTGTGGACATGGGCGACAGTGACCTCATCGGGCATTCATAAGAGGCTCGCCTGCAGTATCGGGCTTCTACCCGGTGCTAAGATGGCCGCGTGAGCAGCTACGTGTGGATGCGCGTGCTGGAGTCAGCGCCGGAGCGCTATGACTTCGGCATCCGGCTTCTTTCGTTGGGCCATATCGACCGCGTCTACCGTCGCGTGGCAGAACTAGCGCGCGGCCCCCAGGTGCTCGATCTTGGCTGCGGCACCGGCAACCTGACAATGCGCATGGCCAGACTCGGCTTCGAAGTCACCGGCGTGGACCTCTCCCCGGAAATGCTCGCTGTCGCCAGACGCAAGATTCCGCCCGAAGCTGCCGTGCGCTGGGTGCAAACCGGCGTCGCAGAGTTGATTGACCACTTTGCGGCCGGCTCCTTCGACACCATTGTCGGCATTCTTCTCTTCAGTGAGTTGAGCGATGCCGAACAGCGATTGGTTTTGCGCGAGTGTTGCGATCTGTTGCGTCCCGGCGGCCGTTTGATTCTTGCCGATGAGGTTCGAGCGCGGACGCTCCCGCGGCGCGCACTTCACAACCTCGTACGCCTGCCTCTTTCCGTCATAACCTATTTGGTCACACAGGCGAGCACAGCCCCGGTGAGCGACCTGAAGACCAAACTGAACGAGAGTGGTTTCAGCGTTATTCTGGAAGAGAAGAACGGGCTAGGCGATTTCACCCTGGTGGAAGCGGAAAAGCGTGAGGCGTGACCGTGGCGACGGTGCGTGACTTCGTGCTCGACGGGTCGCAGATTCTGCTGCGAGGCTTTCCTTGGCCGACCCAACCGGGCCTCATCCGCGTGGGTCGTCCCGGACGGGAAGCTCCCGTACTTGTCACGTGTAACTACGATCTGACTGTCCGGCGTGTCCTGCGCGCCTTGCGCGGTCTGGATGCCTGGCTGCTCGTCGCGCCTACGAAGGGCATCAACGTCTGGTGCGCGGCGGCCGGCGGATACTTCACCGCCCATCAGGTTATCTCGGTCCTGCGCACCAGTGGGATCGGGGCACTCGTCGATCATCGGCGACTGATCCTGCCCCAGTTAAGCGCCACCGGCGTGGAGCGCAAGCTGGTGGAAGAGCGCACTGGCTGGCGGGTTGTCTTCGGCCCCGTCTATGCGTCGGACATCCCGGCGTATCTCGCCAGCGGCAAGAAAGCCGAATCCATGAGACAGGTTCGCTTCGTGCTCGCTGATCGACTGGAGATGGCTTCCGTCTGGGCTTTTCCGGTTTCGGCGATTGGCGGCGCCATACTCGCCATCGGTTGGCGGCCCCTGCTGCTGCCCTTCGTCGCCATCACCTGGCTACTGGCCCTGGGCTTGTATGTCTTCTTCCCGTGGCTCTCGGGAACCGTGGAAGCTACCCGCCATAGCCCGCCGACATGGGTGCGCTGGATGATCTTCTTCGATCCCAGGGTCCGGCGGAACTCAGTGGTCTGGCTGTTATTTTTGGCAGGAATGTGGGGCTTCGCGTACCTTCTCGGCGGGTGGCACGGTCATAGTCTCATCGGCTGGTCACTGGCGTCGCCGTTTCTCATGCTTCTGA
>JAJZNH010000970.1 GCA_021811745.1 Acidobacteriota bacterium | reverse complement strand
TTGGCGATCTCCGGCGCAGCATTCTCAGGATGGTAACTGAGGCGGTCTCCGGTCTGCATCGCAAGAACAAGAGGATCGGGCGGCGCACTGACCGGGTAGGTCTGTTGCAAGTCTTCGTAGGCCTCGTGCAGGCGGGTCATGGTCCCGGCAAAGCCATCCAACTTGGTGCGGCTCTCGACCAGGCCGGGCGCGCGGTGGATTTCAACAACCACCTGGTCCATAACGCTACTGCTTGGAACAGGGATGACGGTCGTAAGGGTATTGCCCTCGTACGTCCATCCATGCTTGCCCACCGCTCCCTGCGGCAGAGGCTGACCATCGATCGTCACCGCATCGGGCGGCCAGTCAGCAGGCAGACGAAGCTCATAGGCGCGATTCTGAAGCATTCCGGGAAAACTACCCTCAACCGGACCGATCTCGACCCGCAGCGTGTCGCCGTTTTGGGTGGCCTTAATCGGGGCGCGCGTAAATTCACCCCGCTTGTATTCCACCGACACGCCTGAATCCTCATAGACCGAATAGCTGGAGCTTGTGCCGGGCTTGAGGGGCCACACGTTCAGGATGAGCGGATCGACTGGCTTCTGCCCGGCGTAAAGCATTTGCGGCTGCATCGGGATGATCGCCCCGGCGCGCACGTAGACCGGGATCTGGTCAATGGAAAAGCTACGTTCCAAGGTGAGAGGGCCGGTGAAGTGCCTGCCCGTGGGCCATTCATACCAGCCGCCCGGGGGAATCCAAACGGTTTCCGCGGCCAGGCCGTAAAGCTTGTTGGCCGGCACTGTAATGGGCGCGGCCACCATCTCGTTTCCGAAAATATATTCGTTGTTGCGCGTGTAGGCGGCCTTGTTTTCGGGCCAGTCGTAATAGAGCGGCCGGAAGAAGGCTACACCGGTATCAAAGGTGCGGCGGGCCTCGGTATAGAGATAAGGCACCAACGCGTGGCGAAGCTGGAAAGTGGATCGCAGGATGGATGAATACGGCTCGGGATAGGCCCAGATGCGGCGCTCGGCATCGGGATTCTTGCTGGTGTGGGTACGCAATATTGGACTAAAGGCGCCAAATTCCACCCACCTCGTAAAAATCTCCGGATCGACCACGCCCGGCATGTGACCGCCGATATCGTGGCTCCAGTAGGCGTAACCCACATTGGCCGCGGTGGCTGTGAACCACGGCTGGAAGGCAAGCGAAGGCCACACCGAAATGGTGTCGCCGGAGAATCCGATCTCATAACGGTGATTGCCCAATCCGCCCCATCGATGAAAGAGCAAGGGGCGCTTGCCCTCGCGCTGCTGATCGGTGAAGTGCAGGTAGTTAAGCCACCATGTGTTATTCACGCCGGGCAGCTTGGTGTTGGGCTGCTGCTGCCAGTCGAGCCACCAGAAGTCGATGCCCTGCTTTTCAAGCGGATGAAGGACCAGATTGAAATAGTTCGTCGCCCAGCGCTTGTTCGTGGGATCGAACGGCACATACTTCCCGGTCGCAGGATTGATGCCCATAGCGCGCGCCATGGCCGGATAAGCTGCTTCCCACGGCTCGATGCCCGACGCCGGGTGCAGATTCAAGGTCACCTTCAGGCCCTCTTCATGCAGCTTCTTAAGGAACTGGGTGGGATCGGGAAAGAGCAGCTTGTTCCATGTGTAGCCGGTCC
This sequence comes from Acidobacteriota bacterium, assembly GCA_021811745.1. The sequence continues at coordinate 1,773 of JAJZNH010000970.1, read as the reverse complement.
AGCCCAGGTTTTGGCCGGATTGATCGACATCCCCTGCGGCCTGTAACTGCTCCTTGCTGATATGCCAACCCATGTCGATGACCAGAACATCCAGCGGCGTCGAATTCTGGTGAAAGCCGTTCACGAGCTGATCGAGTTCCTGGTCGCTATAGTCCCAATAACGCGACCACCAGATGCCGAAGGCGAAGCGGGGTGGAAGCGGAATGCGTCCGGCCACGCGCACAAAGTCGCCCAGCGCCTTGCGGTAGTCGTGGCCATAACCGAAGAAGTACCAGTCGAAGTAGGAGCCTGCGCGTTCACTGGCGGGCCGTTCCATCACCCACGGCCAGGGGCTCTTTTCTCCGCGCAGGAAGCGGAAGTCGGCGGCGTCGAAGAGCGGGCGGGTGGAATCGTCCACAAGCGCCCAGCCGGAACGCGATATGAGTCCCGGACCAATCGGCTCGATCGTCTTGCTGCCGCGCGCCCTGTCGAGCGTGCGCGTGGTGCCGAGGAGATTCTCCGGGTCGGCCAGGCCGGGATGCCAGACGACGGTCTTGCCATCGACAACAAGTGCAATCGAGAGGTTGTCCGGTGCGAAGCGTCCGTCGCCGGTAGGCGTGTAGGTCAGTGTGAGTGCGCTCGTCTTGATCACGAGCTGCTGGCCGTTCTCCGTGGCCGTTTTGGTGAACTTCGGCACGGGCAAATGACGGTTGAGGAAGACAAATGAGGCGTGATCTTCAAACTTATCGGCTGCCGACCACTCCATGCGGATCAACTGCGGCGTAAGCACCGTAAACCGCGCATGACCGAAGAACACCTCTGCTTTGTGATCGGCAACCGGATTGTCGGCGGGCTCGACCGGCTTCGGCGGCGGCGGCGGTGGCGGAGCGGCCTCAGCCACATGGGGCGCTTTGGCGGCGCGCTGCAACGCGCCTGCCGGTGTCAGCGCCAGCATAAGCACCACAGCAAAACCGGCCGCGGCAAATTTTGCAAAGAAACTACGCACTGATTCCTCCTGATTTTGGCTCCACCCGGAAGGTTACCATCGCGAAGGCGCCTTCCTTGCAGAAACACCGCCCCGCATGCTCCGGGAGCTCTAAGAATGAGAGAGCCACCGTAATCTTTCCGGTGAGTTGGTTTCCAGTTTAATAGCTGCGGGGCATGGCGCGGACTTCAGGTTGCGTCGTGCCGGGAAGTGCCGCATGCGCGCTGCGATTGGCGGAGGAGCGAGGCCGAACGGAGAAATCGATGAAACGCTCCAGCGCAATTTGCCCGATTTGTTGGTGTGGTGAAATCGTTTTCGGTGTCTTCTTGCATAAGCATACAAATGCGGCCATGGCCGAGCTTGTATATTTTTTGTTGAGGATCGAATCGAACATTGCCTGTCCGAATATGCGGGCAGGTAATGAAGTCTGGAATTTTCGTATGGCGGCGTGAACTTCCCCTATTGGCAGGCCGCAAAAGAACAGAGCTGAAGCACTTCCAAGACGAGACTGGACATTTCCCTGCCGTGCTCCGCCGGCTGCGGAGAGCAGATTCCTGCTCAACCGGCAACCGGGAGTCCGCAGTTCCGGCCGGGTTCTTGAAGGAGCTTCATGCAGCGCAGCCTGCACCATGGCGATCACTGTTCGCCGCGAAGTTTTTCACCGGGTAATTGGAGGGTTAGCACAATGAAAAGCAGGTTGGACCGAAGATCCTTTCTGAAAAAGGCTGGCAGCACGGCGATTGGAGCCACCGCGATGACCTGGGTACGTCCCGCCTTGGGCGCCGAGACCGGGACGAGTGTATCGTTTC
>JAJZNH010000989.1 GCA_021811745.1 Acidobacteriota bacterium | reverse complement strand
CCGGAAACTGGTTCTGCATCCGCTGCTGCCTGACGGCGAGTGGAGCTACTTTGCGGTGGACGGCCTGCCCTATCACGGCCACATGCTCGCGATCGTATATGACCAGACCGGCAAGCACTACAAACGTGGGCGTGGGCTGATGTTGTTTGTCGATGGCAGGAAGATCGCCGGTCGCCCCACACTTGGGCCGCTCGAAGCAGAGTTGCCGAAGTGAGCTTGGGCGCAGTACGCATAGGTTGCATGAAGGAGCGAGCAAGCGTGAGTCATTTCAAAGTTGTTACTGCCCTGGCCATGAGCGTGCTGGCCGCGCCGTTGTTGGCGCAGAAGCCTGCCGCCACTCCCATGGTTCACATTCCGGCCGGCGCGTTTATGATGGGCGCTGATGCGCAGCCGCTTCCGCCCGCGGTAGTGAATGGTTTTGGTGTAATGTCTCCGCGTCCCGTTTATGGTGACTGGGACGAGCATCCCGCGCACAAGGTTACGCTCACGCATGGCTTCCTGATCTCGACGCACCTCATTACAGTCAGAGAATTTCAGCAGTTCGACCCCGGCTACACGCCCGTCGCGGCTTATCCCGGCTATGCCTCTGGCATCAGCTACCAGCAGGCGCTTGCCTTCTGCGCATGGCTCTCAAAGAAGGAAGGGAAGCCCTACCGCTTACCCACAGAAGCGGAGTGGGAATATGTGGCGCGCGCTGGGCATCAGACGCCTTTCTTCACCGGTGACACGCCGCCTGCGCCCGGGCAGGCCAACCCGTGGGGCGTAGTGATCGGCGAAGGAACGCCGGAGTGGGTCGCCGACTGGTATGCGCCTTATCAGCCTGGCGCGCAGGTTGATCCCACCGGGCCACTGCATGGACATTTCCGCGTGGTGCGCGGCGGAGGGCTCGATTCCCGACATCCGAAGCCGGGCCAAATCTATCCGGCGATGGCGCCCTATTTTGAACGCTCCGCCAACCGCGCCAGCATGGCGCCCAGCTACGAATCGAGCGCGGGAAACATCGGCTTCCGCGTGGTGCAGGCGCCCATGCCCGTGCCAAGTCCCTCGCCGGAGCGCCAATACTTCTTCAAGACCGATGTAAAGCAGACGCCGGTCATGCTGCGTGCAGGGCCTGATCCTTCGAGGCCCTTCTATCAGACCCACGAGCTCTTTCCGAATCTCAACGGCAAGTCGATGCCGGATGTTGGATGGCAGATCGGCCTTGCACGAGGCCTGGGCATTGCCTATCACAACTCGGCGGTTCAGGTGCTGGCTAACGGCGATGTGATTGCGGCGTATTACAACACGCCCAACAAAGAGGACGATCCTGACCAGACCATTCTCATCATGCGCCGCCGGGCCGGTGCTGAGGACTGGGACATGCCGGAGCCGTGGCCATATTTTGCCGATGCCGCCTGCGCCGCGCCTGTGTTCTGGAATGATCATGGGCGCCTCTGGCTCTTCTTCGGATTTCCGCGCTTGATCGGCGCTCCGCCCTTCGCCTACATTCAATCGACAGAGAACGGCGCTGCGTGGGGATCAGTTCAGTTTCCACACTTCACCGCGCCGATTGGACGATATGTTTCGCAGCCAATCAATTCGATTGCGCGCGCAAAAGACGGCACCATCTACATTCCCACTGATTCGACAGGCCGCGGCGCTGGAGGACTCAGCGCGGCTTCGGCGGTCTGGGCGACGAACAACAACGGTAAAGCGTGGTATGACACCGGCGGACGCACAGGCGGGCGGCACACTACGCTGGTGATTGCGAAGAATGGCGATCTGCTGGGCTTCGGCGGAAAGAACTCGGAGATTGACGGGCATATGCCTTTGGCAATCAGCTCCGACGGCGGTAAGACGTGGCGCGTGACCCCGACGCCGTTCGACGAGTTGATGAGCGGCGAGCGGCCAAGCGTGATTCGCCTTGCCGACAACCGGCTGTTATTTGTGGACGACTACAACCCGCATCACATGAAGCAAATTCATAAGGACGGCGCCTACGTTGCGCTTTCGAGCGATGACGGCAGGACCTGGAAGCAGAAGCGGCTGCCCGCAAATATTCTCACTGTGGGCTATGTGACCGCGACACAGGGGCCGAATGGTCTGATTCACATCGTCACTTCGAAGAACACGATCAATTACGAGATCGTATTGAACGAGGCGTGGATTCTTTCAGACACAGAGGCAGCAACACCCGAGCCGGACTCGATCACGGATGTGACGAAGCACCGCGAAAACTGGCCCGATGGAAGGCCGCGAGTTACCTGGTCTACTGGCCGAGCGAGCGATGGTCGCATCCTGCTGGAAGGGCGACAGACCTTCTACTTTAACAATGGCCGCAAGCAGTGGGTCTCTGACTACCACCTCGGCAGGAAGATCGGCACGAATGTTTTCTACCGTACCGATGGATCGAAGCAGTGGGAAAAGAGCTGCGCCGCAGATGGAACATGGACCTGGCGCAACTTCGATGCCGCGGGGCACGTGATCTCAGAGTCGCACTGGCGCGGAAAGACGCTCGTGGACTACAACATTGCGGCAGAAAAGTAGGGGCATCCTTATGAATCTGTCCTCAGTTTTCCGTGGACTACTTTTGCTGGCCGCGTGCTTTTTCCCGGTGTGCGCACAGCAGGCGGCCGCACAGCAAGAGCACGGCGCGTGGCTCTTCGCGTATTTCAAGGAGCCGGGCAACCAGGGAATTTATCTGGCGTTGAGCCGCGACGGCTACCACTACACGCCGCTGAACGACGGCAAGCCATGGCTCGCGCCTACGCAACCCGGTGAGTTGATGCGCGATGTCTTTCTCACGCGCGGGCCGGATCATCTCTTCCACATGGTGTGGACATGGAACTGGCACGGCAATTCGCTGGGCTACGCCTCGTCGCCCGATCTGCTCGCGTGGTCCGCGCAGAAGCAGATCGCCATCATGAAAGATTTTCCGGAGACCAACAACGTATGGGCGCCGGAGACGTACTGGGACGCGAAGAGGAAGCAATGGCTGATTATCTGGTCGAGCTCGATGAAAGACTCGAAGGCCGGCAATCGCATCTGGTCGTCGTCTACTTCGGACTTCAACACTTTTTCCAGGCCCGCGATCTTCTTCGACCCCGGCTACGTCACCATTGACGCAACCATCTACCACCAGCCGCATGGACCTTACCGGATGGTATTCAAGGACCAGACTTACGATCCGCTCTGCTTCCAGGAGCGTGTGGCAACCGGGCCTACGCTGGAGGGGCCGTGGCAGCATATCTCCGGACCGATCAACGAAAGCTGGTCTGAAGGTCCTTCGGTGATCCGCGTCGGCAATCGCTACATTGTGTACTACGATCACTACCGGCCGCCCCGCGCCCGCTATGAATCCGTCGCCACCGCCGATTGGAAGCATTGGGACGATGCCACCGCGGAAACGTCGCTACCCGAGCACTGCAAGCATGGCAGCTTC
>JAJZNH010000026.1 GCA_021811745.1 Acidobacteriota bacterium | reverse complement strand
GGTAATGAACAAGCGCGGTATTGGCCGCCCACGAGTCTGCGGCTGCCCGATCGCCCTGACTCATGACGAGGAAGCTTCTTCCTGGCCCGACTTGCAGCATACCGGTCGACGGGTCATAGGCGCTGATCCTGTCATCTCCCTCCTGGACAAATCCGGACTTATAACCATGCGCGCTATTGCGGCGCTGAGCCGCCCGCGCTGCTGCGGCTGCGCGTGCTAAAGCATCCGCGCGGCCCTTCATCAACGCGTCCTGTTCACCAAGCGTGGGGAAATTAGTGGTGAAATCCCAATAGCTGATGTGCTTGTATAGATCCGGAGCGCAAGGGAGCAGGCCCTGAGCGGTAAATGCCGCGACCTTGCCGTCGTCGTTTAGTTGATTCTGGAGGGTGTCTTCGCCGGGCTTACTTTGCTGTCCCTGGGCTTGCAGGATGGTAAGCCGCGCCAGCCCCCCAAGATCCTCCGGACCAGCTTTTCCTCCCGCGGATCCGGTTCGGGAGCGGGCGGAAGCGGCGGATGCCGGGTCGAAAGGAAAGAAAATCTGTTTGCTGCACAAGGCGAAGCCGGTCTGGTCAAGCAACCTGATATTGACCCAGAGCGGCCGCGGCGGATTGCTCGCAACAAAAGAAAAACCGGCGCTTTGGAGCGGGTCGAGCGGCACAAACTTCAACTTGTACTCAGTTTTTCCCTGCCATCTGATGCTCAGATCTCCCCTCAATCCAGTCGCGCGAGAGATGCCCGCTCCCAGGTCTTGAAACTGGGCAGCCGCATTGGAACTGCCCGAGAAGTGAGAAGCAACAATGACAACCGCGAGCAAAATTCCGCCGCCCAAGAGAAACAAGGGAAGGAGGGGTACCTTCTTCAGCGCGGCGCCTTGAGATGAATCGCTTTGCGCTGCACGGTTGCGATCCGCCAGGACGAAAGGACGTTCCGGCTGCTGCGGCTCCAAACCTTCACCGCGATCTACCCGCCACGATCCGCCGCTCCACTTTTGCTCGCCGTTCGCCATCTGAATGGAGTCCTTCCCGCTCCTTTAGGGTTCATCGTCCGCAAAGAATCTCCGCGCAAAGGCAGAAAACAGTCCAGACAGGACCGTCATTTCTCATCCATAATAATGAACCAATATCATATACTGCATTTCAGAATTTGGCTCCGTTCCGTTACCGGCGTGCTGCCTCAAGCACATTCCTGAGCGCAAAGCTGGTTTCCAGCCGGCTGACTCCCGGAAGGCGCGAGAGCTGACCCTGATGAAGGTGGCCATAGTCGTCAATACCGGCCACACGGGCCACGAGCATGTAGTCAAACTCTCCAGCCATCAGATAGCAGCTCACGATATCGCGGCAGCGACGGACGGCTGCCTCAAAGGCGCCGAGGACGGCGGCGGATTCGCGCTCCAGGGTGACGCGAATGTAGACAGTCGTTGCCTTGCCCAGCAGCCGGTCGTCGATCAGCGCGCGGTAACCGCGGATGGCGCCGGAGTTTTCCAGCGCCTGGATGCGCCGCGAAGCTGCCGAGGCCGACAGCCCCACCGCCTCACCCACCTCGTAGTTGGTCGCCCTGCCGTGGCTCTCCAGATAACGCAGAATGGCGATATCGAGGTTATCGAAGCCATCGGGGGGATTTGCGCGCTTCTCTTCGGTCGCGGATTCAGACAATTCATGCGCCTTTTGGTCGTTTTGATCACGTTTTGTTCGCATCTTGCAGTTTTACCACGAAATTTGCATGCATTGAAAGCAGATTACGCCGTAGGATAGTTGCCAGTTGATTTGAAGAGCGGGTGGGTAGCGGAGCACCGCTCGCCCGATTGATAGGCCCTTGTCGGGTCGGCTCAAGTGGACGGTGGCCGATTCAGGCTCTGCATCCAACCTCATCAGGAGTGCACGATGATCATCGGGGTTCCCAGGGAAATCAAAGATTACGAAGCGCGTGTAGGCATCACCCCGGCCGGGGTCAAAGCCCTCGTGGAGGCCGGCCACACGGTGCTGGTGGAGACCGGGGCCGGCGAAGGATCAGGCTTTCCAGACGATGCTTACCAGCATGCGGGGGCGGAGATCGTTGGCGATGCCGGATATGTCTGGGGCAAGTCGGCGATGGTCGTCAAAGTAAAGGAACCCATTGAAAACGAATATGCCTATTTCCGCAAAGGGTTGGTGTTGTTTACCTATTTGCACCTGGCGCCTCTTCATGGACTGACGGACAAGCTGCTTGAGTCGAAGATGATCGGCATCGCGTATGAGACGGTTCGTGACCGTCACGGAAGGCTGCCGCTGTTGATGCCGATGAGCGAGGTGGCGGGGCGGATGAGTGTGCAGGTGGGCGCCAGCTACCTGGAGAGAGAACGCGGCGGACGCGGCATTCTGCTGGGAGGCGTGCCCGGGGTGCCGCCGGCGCACGTCACGATTCTGGGCGGCGGAATCGTGGGAACGAACGCGGCGCGTATCGCGCTTGGCTTTGGGGCCAAAGTAACGCTGATCGACGCAAACATGAACCGCTTGCGTGAACTGGACGATATTTTCGGCGGGCGGCTTTATACGCTCGCGTCGAACAGCTACAACATCGCGCACGCCACCCGCGAGGCCGACCTGGTGATCGGCGCGGTGCTGATTCCGGGAGCGACTGCCCCGAAGCTGGTAACCCGCGCCATGGTGGCGCAGATGAAGAAGGGCGCGGTGATCGTGGATGTAGCGATTGACCAGGGCGGCTGCGTGGAAACAGCGCGGCCCACTTCACATTCTGATCCGAGTTTCGTGGTGGATGGGGTGGTTCACTACTGCGTGACGAACATGCCGGGGGCCGTGCCCAATACCTCTACGCTTGCTCTGACAAACTCGACCTTTCCTTACGTGCTGCGGCTGGCCAGCCTGGGCGCATGCGAGGCTCTGCGCCACGATGAGGGGTTGGCTGAAGGACTGAATGTGTGGAGGGGAAAACTCACTCATCGTGGCGTGGCCGAGAGCCAGTCCAGGCAGTGGACGGCCGCGGCCAGCGCCATTGCTCAAGACAGTGATCAGTAAATCGGACGGCGGCTGGCGTCGGCAATCTCGCGTGAGGATCTGTCAGAGATCGCGGCATTGCGCCTCATCCCGTACAATGATCCTTCGTTTGGAGGATGCCGCATGAAACGCCGTCAATTTCTCGCTGCCTCAATCGCCAGTTCAGCCGTAGCCCTCGCAGGAGAGGTCGCGGCGCAAGCTCCCACGGGCCGCGCGCGCGAGTTCTACCAGCTGCGCCGGTATTGCCTGAGGAGCGGACCGCAGTTGAAACTCACTGAAGACTTCATCGCAAACGCACTGACTCCGGCGGTGACGCGTCTGGGGATGGGCCCGGTAGGCGCGTTCAAGCTCGATTACGGCGCGGACACGCCGGTGTACTACGTGCTGATTCCAGGCCATTCGGCGGCGGCGTTGGCCGAGCTGGATCTGCA
>JAJZNH010000744.1 GCA_021811745.1 Acidobacteriota bacterium | reverse complement strand
GTTCGAGGGCTTCGTGATGAAGATCGTGAATGAGGTGCAGGCCAATCGCAAGCTCTGGGCCAGCACCGCGATCTTTATCACCTTCGACGAGGGCGGCGGCTATTATGACTCCGGATACGTCCAGCCGCTCGATTTCTTCGGTGACGGGACGCGCGTTCCCCTGCTTGTGGTTTCGCCGTTCACGCAGGCTGGCCACATTTCGCACACGTACGCCGATCACGTCTCGATCCTCAAGTTCCTCGAAAGGAACTGGGACCTGAATCCGATCACTAACCGCAGCCGCGACAACCTGCCCGACCCGGCCGCCACCGAAGCGAATCCCTACGTGCCGACGAATGGCCCTGCAATCGGGGACCTCTTCGACATGTTCAATTTCGGCCGCGGGGATCGCGATGACCACGGAGGCCGGTAATCGCCTTCAATAGACCAAGAAACCCGGCGCGGCCTTTCCAGTAAAACGGAAAGGCCGCAGGCATTTTAACGGCTGCGATGTGGACGCCATCGCGGGTGCGTCAGGAACTCCTTGTTCTCTTACACCCGCGACGTTTCCGCATGCGCTACCAGCACCAAAGTCGCCAGCCCCAGCAGCAGGATTGCTTCCTCCACATGCTCGCTGCGGTTGTGCAGCTTGTTGAAGTGAATGCGATACGGATTCATGGGAGGCGCCGCATCGATGTCTCCGCCAACGGCGATGCGGTCGTGCTCCATGGCCGGGATGATACCGAACTGCGAGTAGACGGTGAAGGCCATCATCAGCACCACAAGCGCCATCGGCGCCAGCACGGCGCGCGGCTTATAGACACCCAAGGCGGGAGCCAGCGCCAGCAAAGCCAGCGCAACCATGCCGGAAACCAGTCCCATGCCGTGCAGGATTCGGATCAACTGGCCTACGATCGTGCCGGCAACGTGCGTCTCCGGCTGCAGCGTCGTGAACGTGACGGCGGCCACCACGGGAAAGAAGATCTCCGCGCCGAGCCAGACGATGAGAGCGAGATAAAGAAGCGTGCGGATGAGGGTTTTCATAGGTCAGTTGTCAGTGCCAGCATTGCAGTTCTACTTCGATTGTCAAGGAAAATCGTGGAGTCAAGCACTTCCTGTAACCTTCAAGCCTGCCCTCAGCAAATTCGCGTCGAGAATGAAGCGTTGAACTGCCGCGAGTCTGACCTGGGCACATTCACAGATGACAACTGATCCCTGATCCCTGACAACTGTTCACTGACAACTGTCTTACCGCAAGCTCCCGTAGACCGAGGGCCGGCCGATGAGGCGCTCGATGCGCTTCTGGATGGGCGGATGCGTGCTGAACAGACTGGCGAGAGTTTCGCCCGAGAGCAGCGGCGCAACGATAAACAGATGGGCCGAACTGGGCGAAGCCATGAGTGGAACCCTCCGGCTGACAGCGGAGATTTTCTCGAGCGCGCTGGCCAGCGCGTAGGGATTGCCGGTGAGGTGCGCGCCAGAGGCGTCTGCCTCATACTCGCGCGTGCGCGAGACCCAAAGCTGGATCAGCATGGCTGCAAGCGGCGCCAGCAACAACATGAGGAGCGCGCCGAAGCCGCCCTCGCGGTCACGGCGGTCGCCACCGCCCATGCCGCCGAAGGCTCCGAACCAGAAGGCCATTCGCGCCAGAATGGTGATGGCCCCGGCCAGCGTGGCTGCGATGGAGCTGGTAAGGATGTCGCGGTTGCGTACGTGCCCCAGTTCGTGAGCCAGCACGCCTTCCAGTTCTTCGTCATTCAGCAGCGCCAGGATGCCGTGGGTGACGGCGACCGAGGCGTGCTGCGGATTGCGGCCGGTAGCGAAGGCATTCGGCGACTCAGTGGGGATGACGTAGATTTTGGGCATGGGAATGCCAGCGCGCCGGGTCAGGCGCTCCACGACGTCGTAAGCGCGGGGCAGTTCCTCGCGGGTGACGGGCTTTGCGCCGTACATCGCCAGCGCGATCTTGTCGGAGTAAAAGTAACTGAAAAAGTTCATGGCGGCCGCGAGGACAAAGGCGATCAGCGCGCCGTCAGTGCCGCCGAAGTACTCGCCGGCTAGAATCAGAAGAAGCGTCAGGGCGGTCAGCAGAAACGCGGTCTTGAAGGTGTTCATTGCTAGCTCCTGGCAGCTAGCAGCTAGCTTCTAGCTGCTAGCCGGGACAATATCACGTCCATTCCTTGGATGCGAAAGCCGTGCAAAAAGACCCAAAACCGTCCCTCGTCCAGTTCGGATCCGGGGCGACTGGTTCCGGGCACCGGCAGGCAGTAACGGTATTGCCCGTGGTTGCATGCGGAAGCCGAAAAGGGATGCGGCGTTTGCTTGTAGAAAACGCCACATTCCTTTGAAATCACGATGGATAGGTGCTAATGAGTCGCGCGCTAGGAGCTTCTTTTCAATGCCCGCTTCAGCACGGTTTCCAGCGCTGCCTTCACTTCGGTGTATTCGGCGGGCGAGAGATTGCCGGAGAGTTTCTCGCTTTCCAGGGCAAACAGTTCTTCCTTGAGGGCATTCAACAGGGCAGCGTTCCCGGCTGCCGGGGCCGCGGGCCTGGCCGTAGCGGCGGTTGCTGGCGCGGCGCTGAAGTCAGGCATGGCCACGGCAACGGGCGCACCGCCCGGCGCCGCTGCCAGCGTCGGCTTGCGCAGCAGGAAGGCTGCCGCCGCGGCCAGAATCAGCGCCAGGCCGCCAAGAATCCACCACTTGTACTTTGTGAGCGGATCGGGAGAATCGATGGGCGCGCCGATCCCGCCACCGGGCTGATTGGCGGTTGCTGCCGCTTGCTGCCCGCCGTTGTCGGCCTGTTGTTCGCGCGGGATGGAGCCTGTCCCCGAGATGGTGAACTCCACCGTTTTGCCCGGAGGCGTATTTTTGGCCAGGAATGTCTGGACTCCCGGATCCGCCTGTACGGATTGAAACGACGCGCCCGAGCCGGCGGAGAAGCTCATGCTCTTGGGCAAAAGAACAGCCATGTTGTCTGCCGGCAAAGTGGTTTCGTTATGAAAGGTATACTTGCCGGCGCTGTAAGGGAGCGTGTAGACGACCTGAAAGAGCGTATCCTTGTCGCCCTGGTCAGGCTCGATCGGGAAGTTGAAGGTGTAATGGCCTTTGGGACCGTGAGGTTCAAGCTTGGCGGAAATGGGCAGGCCGCTCGGCCGTTGTGCGCCGGTTACGCTAATGGCAGCATCAGGGGGCAGCACCACCTCAAAGGAGCGTGGACTCCATTGGGTTACCGGCGGCGAGCTGGTGTTGTGCACAAAAAAGCGCTCATCCACCTGGAGTTGGCCGTTGGCGGCCTCGACCTGGAGAATGTCTGCTTCGAGGCGGACGCCAGGCACTTTTGCGGCCACGTCATACACCGGAATGTCGCCTGATGCACCGCCCTGAGGCGCCGCGATGAAGTAGCCCACGCCCTGGTGGGTGACGCGAATCAGGTACGGGCCAGATC
>JAJZNH010000217.1 GCA_021811745.1 Acidobacteriota bacterium | reverse complement strand
TCGCGAATGCCTGTGAGGTTCCTGATGAAACCCATTTTTGCAATGCTCGCCGCCGGCCTGCTGGCCTGCTCCGCGGCGTATGGGCAGTTGAGTCCGTGCGCCACACCCGGTAATGACAACGGCTTTGTGAATAGTCAAACCATCCGCCTGTGGCCCGGGAAGGCTCCCGAGGCCAAGGGCGATACCTGCTGGGACATTCCCACACTGACGATCGTGGGGCCGCGCCACGGCAGCGCCAACGGCTCGGCGGTCCTGATTTTCCCAGGCGGCGCCTATGTCGGCCTGGCGGGCGATCTGGAGGGCGGCCAGATTGCCGATTGGTTCACGGCTCGCGGCTTCCGCGCCTTTATCCTGAGCTACCGGCTGTCCTCGCACGGCTACCTGCTGCCGGTACCGCTGCTGGATGCGCGGCGCGCCATTCAGCTGGTGCGGTCACACGCGAGCGAATACCACATCGCTCCGGACCGGATCGTGGTGATCGGATTTTCGGCTGGAGGGCACCTGGCCGCGCTGGCGGGCACGCAGTTTGTGGCCGGCAACCCGAATGCGGCCGACCCGGCCGAGCGCGTCTCAAGCCGCCCGGATTATCTGGTGCTCGGCTACCCCTGGCTCGGAGCCATCTCGCCGGACACTTCGCACCTGACCTATTGCAAGCTGTTTCATGTGATGGACCGCTGCGAGGAACTGCGCAAGGCCTATTCGCCTGATTTGTACGTGACCAAAGAGACGCCGCCGACTTTTATCTATCACACCTTCAACGATCAGACGGTTCCGGTGCAGCAGAGTCTCGACTTCTTCCAGGCGCTGGTGAAGGCCGGCGTGCAGACCGAGTACCATGTCTTCGCGAACGGCGCCCACGGATCGGGCCTCGGCAAGGGCGATCCGGCGCTGGACGCGTGGCCCAGCCTGCTGGAAAACTGGCTGCGCGCCAAAGGGCTGCTGACGGTGGACAAGGCGGCGGTGGTGGGACAGCCGTAGCGTGATGTCCACACAACACCTGCCCTGATGTGCTTACGGAGCAATCTTTCTGCTTATCGAGGTTTCGGATCAACAGTATTGGATCAACGGCAGCAGGTTCGCTCCGCTGGGCACAATGGCGCGTTCGCAGGTTGGTGGGTGTATCTGGCAGACCGCTAAATATAGAAGCGGACAGACGGCTTCGGGAGTGGAGGGTATTTCCCGAAACCGCCTGCCCGCTGGACCCTGGACCGGGTCTAGGTGGTATCTTTAGTTTAGGCTTGTTTCGTCTGAAATCAAGTCTTTTTTTGTGCTCATTTCCCGTTTGTGACCGCGGCTTCCCCGGTTCGTGATCGCAGTCACAATATCCTTCAAATCGCTTTTATATGCGTTGACTTAGGGGTTCGCCCCTGATACAAAAGGGTGTGCTACCCCGAGGAAAACTCACTCCCGAGACCGGGGTGAACCCGAAATTCTATGCAGGAAACCATCCAACAACTCGGCAATCTGTTCGTGGCGTCGGTGCCGACCGCCGTGCTGTTCATCGTGGTGGTTCTGGCTTACCAGATTCTGGTGCAGGGCCCGCTGACCGCGATCCTGGAAAAGCGCCGCGCCCTGACCGAGGGCGCCGTTGCCGACGCCCAGAAGGCTATAGCCAAGGCTGAGGCCAGGGCGGCCGAATATGCTGAAAAGCTGCGGCAGGCGCGGGCCGAGGTCTTCCGGGCGCGCGAACAGCGCATCAAACAATGGCAGGCAGAGCGTGAAGCAGCCCTTGAGGCGGCGCGCCAGGCAGCCGGCCAGAAAGTGAGGCAGGCCTCGGCTCAGTTGGATGCCGAGTCGGCCGCCGCCAAACAGATGCTCCAGGCCTCTGCCGGGGAATTGGCCAATCAGGTGGCGCGTGCTGTGCTGCCGATGGCTGCCGGGGGTTCCCATTGAAACGATCGAATTCGCTGCTGTTTTCCTCTCTCAGGGTTCTCCCATTCCTGCTGCTGGCAATACTGATTGCGGTGGCGGGTGCGCCTGCGCATGCCGCGGCAATGCAGGCCGCTCCGGCCGCCACAGCGTCTGATTCCGCGGCCCAGAGCGCGGCCCCGGCTCAGGCGTCCAAATCCGAGGCGGAGGAAGACGACGCCTACCGGCATTCGCCGATTGTGAGTTCGCTGGCCAAAACGCTACATATGCCCCTGGAGACGACGGCGCGGCTCTTTGAGGCCATCAACTTTGTCATTCTCGCGCTGGCGCTCCTCATCCCCCTGTCGCGCCTGCTGCCGAAGGTGATCCGCAAGCGCTCCGAGACCTTGCGCCACGACATCGAATCGGCCCGCAAGGTGACCGAGGACGCAAAGTCAAGGCTGAACGCGGTTGAGGCCAAGCTTTCAAAGCTTGACGACGAGATCGCGAAGCTCCGCGCGGATATGGAAGAAGAGCTGAAGCACGACGAAGCGCGTATGAAAGTGGCGCTTGAAGAAGAGCACTCCCATATCATTGCCTCGGCGGAGCAGGAGATCGACGCGGCGGCCGCTCATGCGCGGCGCGGGCTGCGCAACTTCGCCGCCGAACTGGCGATTGGCAAGGCGGCGCAGCAGATGAAACTCACGCCTGAAACCGACCGCGCGCTGATTGCCGAATTTCTGGCCGGCGTGGGAGATCATGGCACAAACAAAGGGGGGCAGAACTAAATGCCGGCCTTTGTTGCGCATTACGCGCGCGCCTTTGCCGACGTGGTCGCCTCCGCCGGCCTGGATACCGGCGCGATCGACCACCAGCTCAGCGACTTTCTGGCCACATGGGAGGCGAGCGCGGAGTTGCGCACGTTTTTTGTGAATCCGTCGATCCCGGCGGCGCAGAAGGTGAAGTTTCTGGACACATTGAATGAAAAGCTGGGCATGCAGAAGCAACTGCGCAATCTGCTGGCTGTGCTCATCGATAAAGGCCGCATCGGCCAGGTTGCCGATGTAGCGGAAGCGTACCGCAGACTGATGCAGGAGCGCATGGGAATCCGCCCCGCGGAGATTGTGACGGCTCGCGAATTGAGCGAAGAGGAACGTCAGGCGCTGGTGGCCGAGGCGGGCAAGCTGGCCGGCGCGCAGGTTGCGCCGAGTTTCAAGCTCGATCAATCGCTGCTTGGCGGCGCGGTGGTGCGCATCGGCTCGACGGTCTATGACGGCTCCGTGCGCGGACGGCTGGAGCGGCTGAAGGAAGCCCTGACGGCTGGCTAGATGGATCAGGGGTCAGAAAAGGGCGTGGCCTCGCGTGAAGAGTTTCAGGAAGTTTGTTGCAGAGAATTAAGAAATCGGAACCAAGCAGGATCTTGGAGTTCGGGAGTCAAGTATTGGGGAACGTGCCGTGCACGATGGCGGAAAACTGATCCCTGAACCCAGATCCCTAAAGGAACGCAATGGCTCAAATCAAAGCAGACGAGATTACACAACTTCTTCGCGAGCAGATCGCCAACTACGACGCCAAGGTC
>JAJZNH010000380.1 GCA_021811745.1 Acidobacteriota bacterium | reverse complement strand
CATGTCCTCGGCGCCGCTCCTGTCGAGCACGTCGCCGCCGACTTCGTTGGTGCTCTGGCGGATGCGATCGATGACAGTGACCGCGGAAATGCCATACGAGAACAGCTTCTGTGGATCGAGGTTAACCTGGTACTGGCGCACGAATCCGCCAATGCTCGCCACTTCTGCGACGCCTGGAACCGTTTGGAGCTGATAGCGGAGATACCAGTCCTGGAGCGCGCGCAGGTCGGCAAGGGAGTGCGTGTGGCTGCGGTCGAGGATCGCGTACTCGTAAACCCAGCCTGCGCCGGTTGCGTCGGGACCGATGGCCGGATGAACGCCCGCCGGAAGCTGCCCGGCAATCTGCTGCAGGTATTCAGTCACGCGCGAGCGCGCCCAGTAAAGGTCGGTGCCATCCTCGAAGACGACAAAGACATACGAGTCGCCGAACATGGTCTGCGCACGAACTCCTTTGACATGGGGGGCCGACAGCAACGCGGAGACGATTGGATAACTCACCTGGTCTTCGATGACGTTAGGCGGCTCGCCCTGCCACGGCGTGTGGATGATGACCTGCACGTCGCTGATATCGGGCAGCGCGTCGAGCGGCACGCGCTGCATCGACCAGACTCCAGCCGCGATCAGCAGAACGGCCACCGCAAACACGATGAAGGGATTGCGCGAACACCAATCGATTGTCCTGGCGATCATCACATGCCTCCCGACGCCGTGAGGCTCATCTGTTTTGTAGCGACGGTCTGGCCTTTTTGCACAACCGCGACGGTAACTTGCCAGGAGCCTCCGGCGCCCAGCTGCACAGGCCCGGAGTAGACGCCCTGCCCCTGGTCCGCCAGTGCAGCGACAACACGCATGGAACCCATTCCCATGGCCGGCATCGCCGGCATAAAGAAGGTCGCCTTGACCTGCGCTCCAGCGACGGGCTTGCCATCGGCGCCTGTCACACGCACGCGAACCGTGTTCGCGCCCTTGCGAGCAGGCGACGGCTCGGTGCTGAGATCGATGCGGATCGCTTGAGCCGCGGTCAAGCCAGCCATGGAGGGTTGCGGCAAAGGAGAAAATTCGCCCAGCACCGACTGAAGCTGTGCCTCGGAGTCCACCAGGAAGTTCGCCGAACTGACGATGCGATCGCCGGGCTTGAGACCGCTGAGGACAACGACGGAATCGTCGATCTGCAGACCCGTCTGAATGACGCGCGGTTCCAGATTTCCCTGCCCGCGGTCAATAAAAGCAAGTTCGTGCGTGCCGGACTGCAGCACGCCGGACGTTGGAACAACCAGTTGCCGTCCCAGAGGGATATCGATGTTCACGCTCACATACATGCCCGGCTTGAGCACCAGGCCCGGATTGCGGAAGACCAGCCGCACCCGCACCGTGCGCGTGGTGGGATCGACGTCCGGCAGAATCTGGTCGATCCGCCCGTAGAAGTTTCGTCCCGGATACGAATCCACGGTTATCTTGGCTGGATCGCCGGGCCTCAGACGGCCCACATCGGACTGAAAGACATTCGCGTAAACCCATACAGTGGAGAGATCGGCGATGGTGTAGAGTTTCGTGTCCGGCTGCACGTAGGCGTTGGGCAGAGCGTTCCGTTGGGTTATGTATCCGGATGCGGGCGAGAGGACGGTAATTTCGCGCTGCACCCGGCCGCTCGCGACCAGAGCGGCGATCTCCGCCGGCGAAACATCGAATTGACGCAGCCGCTCCTCGGCCGCCTGCACGAGCCAACCGCTCTCCTGTGCCGCCGTGCCCTCGGCTCCCTTGGGCATGTTCGCCGCGTGCATCGCAGGAGCAAAAGCTTTCTGGTTCTGCTTCGCCAGAAGGTATTCCTGTTCGGTGCTCACCAGGTCCGGGCTGTAAATCGTGAAGAGTCGCTGCCCCTTGCCCACATACTGCCAGGTGGCGTTGGCGAAGACGTTCTGAATCCACCCGGGGAAGCGTGTCTGCACATAGGAAAGCCGCTCTTCATCGACATCGACATTGCCGGGGACCTGGAGTTGATCGTTCACATTTTTCAATTGAGCGAAAGCGGTCGTCACGCCGATCTGCTGCAGGCGCTGCGGAGAAATCTGCATCGGCGCCAGCGTGGAATCGGTGCCGCTCAGACGTGAAGCCGCGGGCGTTGCGGGCTGCGCAGGGGCGGCCGGCCCTTCGGCCACAACCGGATACGATGGAGCCTGTAACGCCGGCGCTCGGCCACGATGCATCAACTCCCAGCCAAGACTGCCGGCCAGCAGAACGCAAAGAACAAGAGCTGCCAGAAATGCATTGCGATAATTGCGGTCGTTCATTGCTTCTCCTCCTGCGTCGATGGCGCCATCGTGGTCCCGGTCAGATCGATGGGAGCGCCAACGGCCATTTCCAGGTCCGCCATGCGCGTGTTGAAGTCGGCAAGCGCCTGCAGCCAGGCAAGATCGATATCGATGACCTGCATCTGGCTGTCGAGTAGATTGAGAAAATCCGTCTCGTTGTTTTCGTAGGCAATCACCGCGGCATGAAGCGTCGCTTCCGCCTGAGGGCGCAGCGAGTTCTGATCGAGCGCGGCAAACTTCTGCGCGGCTTCGGCCTCGGCCAGCGATTCTTTGATCTGGCCGAAGGCTTCCGTGCGCAATGCGGCCAGTTCGGCTTCCTGCTCGGTCACGGCTGCTCCGGCCGTCGCAATTTCCGCATCGTGTTTGCGGCGGTCAAGCCAGGGCAGGCTCATCGAGCCCTCCACCATGTAGGTGTGCCGCATGCTCGTTGTCGGCGGCATCAGCATGTATCCCGCCGATACGGTGAAATCCGGGGCGTACGCCTTCTTCGCCAGGCTCTGCTCCCGCCGGCTCTTCTCGGCGGCCGCTTCCGCCTCCAGCAGGTCGGGCCGGACCCGCAGCGCCAATTGTTCGAGGCTTGCCTCGGGAGGCAGCGTCGTTACGATGCCGTAGTCCCCCTGTACACGCAGGGGCGCAGCCGGATCGCGGCCCACCAGCGTGTTCAGCCGCGCGCGGGCGACCTCGGCGTCGCGGTCGAAGCGAATCATGTGCTCGGCCAGTTGCGTCAGCTCAAGTTGCGCCTTCAGCAAGTCCTGCTGCGGCACCTTGCCAACGGTGTAGCGAATCCGCGCCGCCGCAATCGCCTGCTGTGCGATGCCCACATGCTGGTCGTGGATCCGCAACTCGTCCTGCGCCTTCAGCAAGTCGTAAAACTCCTTGCGGACCTCGACGCGAACGCGCAGCCGGACCGCCGCGAGTTCGTCTCTTGCTTCGGTAACATTCGAGTTTGCCACGCTAGTGCGCAAACTGCGCTTGCCCCGGCCGGGCAGCGCCTGGGTCAGCATGAACATGTTTTGCGCCTGGTTGTAGTTCCACGGCTGGCTCAGTGGAACGCCCCAACCGCGGTACATGGCCTGGGGATCGTCGAGCGCCCCCGCGGCTGCTACGTTCGCTTCGGCCATCGCGACGCGG
>JAJZNH010000972.1 GCA_021811745.1 Acidobacteriota bacterium | reverse complement strand
CACGCTGGCGAGGAGCGCTAGAATCTCTTTGGCTCGCGCCGAATTGAGCCGGGCCACCAGAACCTGCAGCGCCGCGCCCAGGAAAAGCGAGCAGGGGCAATGAGTACCAGAGCGCTAAGTTCCAACGCCATGATGGCAGTTCCGGCCCCTGGGCCACGATGTGACGATCAACACCGCGCGGATTCAATAGGTTCCACTCCGGGCTCTGGAATGACCTAAGATGCTGGGGAGGATCTTTCACCCATGATGATCTGCACGAAAGCGTTGCACCGGAATTTGCTTTGCCTGTCCTTCCTTGCCGCCTTGTTGTTCGCCGCACACGCCGCTGCCCAGCGCGGCGCCGAGTTTGGGCGTGCCGCCCAGGCGCTGCCGGCGAACTCCCGTGCCGTGGCCGATCGCCTCCTCAGCCTGCGCGAACTGCCCGGCGGCGCCTGGAAATACCACGTCGGCGACCTGCCCCACGGTGAGGACGCGAACCTCGACGACAGCGGTTGGCCCACCCTCACGATGGGCGCGCATGCCCCCAACGAGGCCGTCTGGTTCCGGCAGACCATCGAGGTGCCCGCCACCCTCAACGGCTACGACCTTACCGGCACGCACATCTGGTTTCAGTTCCACGCCAGCGCCAACGGCCCCATGCCGGAGATCGTTTATTTCAACGGCCGCCGCGTGGCCCTGGGCGACGATCTCGAGCCCATCGTCCTCTTCGACAACGCCCACCCCGGCGACAAGGCTGTCATCGCCGTCAAGCTGCTGCACACCGTCGATGAAAAGACCTTCCGCGGCGCCACCCTGCGCATCGACTTTGTGGAGAACCGCCCCAATCCCTTCGACATCTGCCAGGAATTTCTCTCCGCCGCCGTGCTCGTGCCCTCGCTCGCAACCAACGACGCCAGCCAGATGGCCACGCTCAACGGCGCCATCGCCACCGTCGATCTGGGGGCGCTGGACGCGCACGACCAGCAGAAATTCGACGCCAGCCTCAAGGCCGCGCAGAGCAAAATGGAAGCTCTGCGCCCGCTGCTGCAACAGGCGACTTTCCATCTCGACGGGAACGCGCACATCGACGCGGCGTGGCTGTGGCCGTGGACCGAAACCGTCGACGTGGTCAAGCGCACCTTCTCCACCGCGCTGCAACTTATGTACGAGTACCCCGGCTACACCTACACGCAATCGGCCGCTGCTTACAACGAGTGGATGGCCGACAAATATCCCGACATCAACAACGAGATCAAGCAGCGCATCCAGGAGGGCCGCTGGGAGATCGTGGGCGGGATGTGGGTGGAGCCCGACCTCAACCTGCCCGACGGCGAATCGCTCGTCCGCCAGATCCTGGTGGGCAAGCGCTGGTATGAGCAGCACTACGGCGTCGATGTGAGGATTGGCTGGAACCCGGATTCATTTGGATACTCGTGGCAGTTGCCGCAGATCTACAAAAAAAGCGGCATCGACTACTTCGTCACCCAGAAGATGTCGTGGAACGACACCAACCAGCTTCCCTTCAAGCTCTTCTGGTGGCAGTCGCCCGACGGCTCCAAGGTCCTCGCTTATTTTCCGCACGACTACGTCAACCTCACGCTCAACCCCGTGCGTCTCTCAGAAGATCTGGCCAAGGCGCGCCAGGAGTCGCCGGGCATGACCGAGCTGCTCGATCTCTACGGAGTGGGCGATCACGGCGGCGGTCCCACGCGGGCGATTCTCGACGAGGGCTTCCACTGGAAGGATCCCGGCGCGACGGCTGAGGCCGCCGACGGCGGCGCGCCGGTCACCCCCCAATACCAGTTCGGCACCGCGCAGTCTTTCTTCTCCACGGTCGAGAAAGAGATCGCACCCCAGAGCCGCACCTGGAATTACCAGTCGATTGCAAAAGGCTACCAGATGCCGACGCCGGTCCCCGGCAAAATCGCGATTCCCACCTGGGACAGCGAGATGTATCTCGAATTCCACCGCGGCGTCTACACCACCCAGGCCATGCACAAGCACAACATGCGCACCGCGGAAGAAGAGCTGCTGAATGCGGAGAAATGGTCGTCGCTGGCCTGGGTCCTGGCCGGACGGGCATACCCTTCGAATGGCTTAACTGAGGACTGGAAGAAGGTGCTGTTCAACCAGTTCCACGATCTGGCGGCGGGGTCGGGGATAGGGGTCATCTATAAGGACGCGCGGCAGGACTACAACTGGGTGCGCATGTCCACGAACGCCATCTCCGCGCATGCGCTGCAGACCGTCGCCGAGCGCATCGATACCAGCGGCCAGGGCATTCCCGTCCTCGTCTACAATCCGCTTGGCTGGCAGCGCTCCGGCAGAGTCACCGCGGAAGTGCAGCTTGCGAAAGACGGCCCGGCAAGACTCTTCATCGTCGATCCCTCGGCGGGAAACCGGCCCGAGCTTCCCATCCGTTCTTCGCTCGATGAGAAGACCGGCGTCGCCCACCTCACCTTCTACGTCGCGTCGGTTCCGGCGCTTGGCTACAAAGTTATCCGCGTCGTAACCGGCGACATGCGCCCGGCTGCGGGCAATTCCGCAACGGCCTCCGGCGATACGCTGCAGCTCAGCGACCATGCCCTGCGCGTTGATGTGGACAAGCAAACCGGCTGCATCACCCGCCTGGAGCAGGGCGGCGTCAATGCCCTCGCGCCCAGCGCCTGCGGCAATCAGCTCCAGTTCTTCAAAGACCTGCCCAAGCGGTACGACGCCTGGAACATCGATCCCGGCACGCTCGACGCGCCGCCCGCAACCATCGAGAAGGCTGACTCCGTCGAGCTGATCCGCGAGGATTCCCCCAGCCCCGCCATCCGCGTCACATACCACTGGCAGAACTCCAAGTTCGTCCAGACCATCACCCTCCAGGGCGACATCGTCGACATCGACAACGACATCGACTGGCACGAATCGCATGTGCTGCTCAAAGCCGCCTTCCCGCTCGCGGTCACCAGCAACTTCGCCACCTACGAAATTCCTTACGGCACCATCGAGCGGCCCACCACGCGCAACAACAGTTGGGAGAAAGCCCAGTTCGAAGTGCCCGCCCTGCGCTGGGCCGACCTTTCCGGCCCCGGACCCGGCGGCAAAGTCTACGGCCTGAGCGTGCTCAGCAAGGACAAGTACGGCTACGACGCCGCCGGCAGCGTGCTCCGCCTCACCCTGCTGCGCTCGCCCAAATGGCCCGACCCCAACGCCGACATGGGCCGCCAGCACTTCCACTACGCGCTCTATCCGCACGCCGGCACGTGGAAGGACGCCGGCACCATGCGCCGCGGCTGGGAGTACGACTATCCGCTCCAGGCCGCCGTGACCACCGCCCACGCCGGCGCGCTGCCCGCCCAGCACTCCTTCGCTTCGGCCGGGCCGGAGAACGTCGTTCTCACCACGGTCAAGAAGGCCGAGGATGCCAACGGCCTCATCTTCCGCGCCTACGAATGGGCCGGCAAGCAAGCAAC
>JAJZNH010000329.1 GCA_021811745.1 Acidobacteriota bacterium | reverse complement strand
TTACGCCGGTGGCCCTGGAGAAGGGATTGCGCTTTGCGATCCGCGAAGGCGGGCGCACCGTGGGCGCGGGCACGATTTCCGAGATTATCAAGTAGTTGCGAGCAATCAGCCGTCAGTTTTCAGCAATCAGCTCGGCTCTTTACCGCGGCTGAAGGTTGAAGGCTTAGAGCTGAGAGATGGAAAGCAGAGCCATGGTAGGACAGAGAATACGCATCCGTTTAAAGGCATATGACTATCGCGTGCTGGATACATCAACGGGCGAGATTGTGGACACGGCCAAGCGCACTGGGGCTACGGTGGCGGGGCCGATTCCTTTGCCCACCATCAAGAACAAGTACTGCGTGCTGCGTTCACCCCATGTAGACAAGAAATCGCGCGAGGCGTTCGAGATTCGCACCCACAAGAGGCTGATCGACATTCTGGAGCCGACACAGAACACTGTGGATGCATTGATGAAGCTCGATTTGCCGGCAGGCGTGGATGTGGAGATCAAGGCGTTCGAAAAGTAGTTGGGTTCCTTTTCGAGCCAACAGCTCTTGGCACTTAGCTCTATCGAAGTTGAGCGAACGGTAATGGCAACGTGAAGCTTCCTGAAGCGATAGGGCAGTGGCTGGTGCTTGGAGCAATAAGCTAAAAGCTGATGGCGAATGGCGGCGTCAGACATTCCGGCAGTGCGGTGCGGCAAGCTCCGCATGATGAGGCGAGGGAGAGATGGCAGTCACAGGGATTTTAGGCAAAAAGGTCGGCATGACGCAGGTCTTCGACGAGAAGGGTGATGTGCATCCGATCACGGTGCTGCAGGCGGGTCCATGCGTAATCACGCAGTTGAAGACATCTGCTAAAGACGGGTATGACGCGGCGCAGATCGGACTGGTCGAGTTTGTGAAGGCTTCGCGGATGACAAAGGCGCAGAGCGGCCACTTGGCCAAAGCCGAGGCCGCGCCGGTGAAGTTCATCAAAGAGGTCGACATCGAAGAGGGAGCCGATGGCGCGGCCGAAACTAGGGCGGGAGACCACGTGCTCGTGGACATCTTTAGCGACGCGAAGTTTGTGGACGTGATCGGTACTTCGAAAGGCCGTGGCTTTGCCGGAGTGGTGCGCAGGCATAAGTTTGCTGGCGGACCCAAGTCCCATGGTCATATGTTCCAGGTGCAAGGATCAATCGGCGCTTCCAGCTTTCCGTCGCGCGTTTTTCCCGGCCAGCGGATGCCCGGTCACTTCGGAACCGACCAAGTGACGGTGCGCAATCTGCGCATTCGCGGCATCGATCTCGAGGAGAACCTTCTGATGGTGGAGGGCGCAGTGCCGGGCCCGCGGGATGGCTATGTGCTGATTGCGAAGGCCAAGGCCCCGCCTCGTGAGCGCCGTGGCTTTGCGGGGGCGGGCACGGTGGATCCGCTGAAAGCTGCAAAGAAGGCGGCGGCGAAAAGGAAGTAGCGTTTAGCTTTCAGCTTTTAGCTCGTTGGTGCGAGAGCTGGAAGGATTGTTTGACCGAGGGACGAGCTGAAAGCAGACGGCTGACAGGAAGAAGATGATGCCAAACGTAGATGTACTGAACTTGAACGGCGAAAAGGTGGGCTCGTTGAACTTGGCGGACGCGGTCTTTGAGGCCGGCCAGGTGAACGAGGCTCTGCTCTGGGAGGCTGTCAAGCATTACCGCGCCTCGCTGCGCCAGGGCACGCACGCCACCAAGAACCGCAGGCTGGTGGCGGGCTCGGGCAAAAAGCTATGGAAGCAGAAGGGCACTGGCCGCGCGCGCATTGGCTCGGTGCGCTCGCCTCTCTGGCGGCATGGGGGCACGGTGCATGGTCCGCAGCCCCGCAGCTACGAGTATCCATTTCCGCGCAAGAAGCTGCTGGGTGCGCTGCGTTCGGCGCTGGCAGCCAAGCTGGCTGACGGCAAGCTTACGGTGGTGGATTCGCTGGAGATTAAAGAGGCTAAGGCCAAGCTCTACCGCCAAGCCCTCAACAGGCTGGATGCTAAGCGTACGGTGTTGCTGGTGGAAAGCGGCAAGACATTTACCAAGTCTTTGATGCTGGGGACGCGCAACCTGGAGGGAGTAGAACTGTTGCTGAACAACGAGGTGCATCCCTACGATCTGCTCCGTTATGAGCGAGCTATCTTCTCGCAGGCGGCCATTGAGCAGTTGGCCGGGGCTCTCGAAAAATCCGTTTCAAAGCGCAGGGCCGGTCCAGAGAAGGAGGCCGCGTGATGCAGACTGTTTACACCCTAATTCGCCGCCCTATCATTACTGAAAAGGGATTGGGCGTGAAAGAGACTGAAGGAACGCTCGTGTTCGACGTGGCGCGCGATGCTACCAAGACTCAGGTCAAGGAGGCCGTCGAGGCGCTTTTCAAAGTGAAGGTAGCCGCGGTACGTACGGCGAATTTCGCGGGGAAAGAGCGGCGCCGCGGCCGCTATGCTGGCTATCGGCCGGACTGGAAAAAGGCCTACGTGAAACTGAGGCCGGGCGAGAAGATGCCTGAGTACGTGAGCAATCTATAAGGGCGGATTATAGCTGTTAGCCCTTGGCTTTAGCCGCGATATCGCGGGTTAGGGGCTGGTGTTAGTCACGAGGATTTGTTGAAGCAGGATGAGCTGAAAGTAGGCGACTGACAGCTGAAAGCTCGTCAAGGAAAACGACGATGGCGATCAAGACATATAGACCCGTCACTCCGACAATGCGTTTTCAAACCGCGCTGGTCAACGACGATTTGACGGCGGCAAAGCCGCACAAGGCCCTGCTGGTCACGCGCAAACGCACGGGTGGGCGGCGTAACTCGGGCGACCTGACCCTCCGCCACCACGGCGGAGGGCATAAACAAAAGCTGCGCCTGATTGACTTTAAGCGCGAAAAGTTTGGCGTGCCGGGACGTGTCGCAACAATCGAGTATGATCCCAGCCGCTCGGCGCGGATCGCGTTGGTGCACTATGCGGACGGCGAGAAGCGCTACATTCTGCAGCCGGTTGGGTTGAAGGTTGGTGCGACCGTAACTTCGGGACCGGAAGCAGACATTCTGGTAGGCAACGCGCTGCCGCTCCGGAATATTCCGGCGGGCACCACGGTGCATGCGGTCGAGTTGCGGCCAGGCAAGGGTGCGCAAATGGCGCGTTCTGCCGGAGCGCAGGCGCAACTGGTGGCTAAGGAGGGTGATTTCGCTCTTCTCAAGCTGCCCTCAGGCGAAACTCGCAAGGTGCTGGCCGGGTGCATGGCGACGGTGGGCCAGGTGGGCAATACGGATCATGAGAATGTTGCGATCGGTAAGGCGGGCCGCAATCGCTGGAAAGGCATTCGGCCGACAAACCGCGGCGTGACCATGAATCCGGTGGATCACCCGCACGGTGGCGGTGAGGGCAAGACCTCTGGCGGACGGCATCCGGTGACCCCGTGGGGTCAGCCGACGCGAGGTTACAAGACGCGTAACAACAAGCGGACCGACGC
>JAJZNH010000250.1 GCA_021811745.1 Acidobacteriota bacterium | reverse complement strand
AAACCGCCAGCAGCACGGCGGTCAGAGAACTGATCGAGGAGTTTTGCCGGCAGGCGGAGACAGGCGCTCCCCGCGAGGAGTGCCTCTATCAGTCCATTCTCCATGCCAACCGGCAGGTATTTGCCTTGGCGCGAGCAAATGAGGAACTGCGCGGCATGGGCACCACGATGGTGTCAGCCTGCGTGGACGGCCGCCGCATCATCATTGGAAACGTAGGCGACAGCCGCGCGTATTTTCTGCGCGGAGGCGTATGCGCTCAAATTACGAACGATCATTCCTTTGTCGCCGAGCAGGTGCGCAAGGGATCGATGAATGCCGAAGAAGCCAAGGCATCCCCATTCCAGTCGCTTATCACCCGCGCCATAGGAACCGCGGAATCCGTGGAGCCGGATATCTTTACGGGCGAAGTAGAGCCGGGCGATATTCTTCTGCTGACGACAGACGGACTTACCCGCTATGCCGACGCAAAAGCAATCGCCGGACTGATCCTGACGAGTCCCAGCCTGGCCGGATCCTGCAAGACACTCATTGACACCGCCAAGCAGTATGGCGCGGTGGACAATGTCACGTGCCTGTTGTTGCAGTTCCTCGATGAGGAAGCGGAACCAACGGACGACGAAAAGGCTGCTTAATGAGCAACGGTAGCAACGCAGCGCATGCCGCTTAGACCTCCCGGCACGAGAAGACTTGCGTCAGGACCCGACAGCTCAAGGTGCACGACCAGTGGCGTGCCGTTCACGACAATGGGCGTGTTCGCAATCTCCAGCGGATAGGCGAGGCGTTCTGATGCGCCTCTCTGCTCCACGCGACCCTTGCTCAACAGGTGGAAGAGCGCCCACGGCCCGCTGAACGCCAGGGGGAGACTGCCAGATCCGTAATTTGCAGTCAGCTCCGCATGCTGGCTGGTGCCAAGCGACCATGTAAATTGCTTCGAGACATCCGAGCCGGAAAGGCTCTGCGAATCGACCTGGAAAGTAACGCTCTGAATTTCCTTCGATGGAAGAATGTGTACATTGAATGCGAACGCCTTGCCTCCAGCCGGATAGAGAAGCGCGGAAAACCCTGCCGCCCGGTTAAAGAAGCGCACAAACTCAGGATTTACATGCATCGGCGCTCCAGGCGCAGGCGCCCAGCTACTCCCCTGCTGCACAAGCAGAGGCTTCAGCGTTGAATTGTAGAACTGCCAAAGGGCTCCCGAACCCGGCTGGAGCAGCGCCGCCACTTCGGCGGAACTGGCCTCCACCGGCGCATTCGGCGAGAACGGGAACTTGGCCATTAGTTGCGCGAACTGCGAGCACAAGCCCGCGCCGCCCGCATTGGCCTGCCGCGGTCCCCGACCGCGCACCGCCTCATCAACGTTGTTGATGGGGGCCTGCATCAGCGCCAGCACCGCCTGATCCACATGTGCCTTCGGGTCAATGTTGAATGCCTGGGACGTCTGGCTGGCCGCGGTATGCGCCGATGCCGATGCGGTAATGATCGGAGTAACCGCGGCGGGATTGTTGGCGGCGGTTGGATCCTGCGCAACCTGCGCAACAGCGGCCTGCAGCCCGAGGAGTCCGTTCACGTAATTTGTGTTTCCGGGGCCGATAAACTTGTCAGTGCTGCCGGGCGCGACAACGGCTTGCGCAGGTTGAAACTCCTTCGCGATCTCGGGATTGGCGACCGCAGTATTGTGAGACACAGTGAAGAAGAGCGCCAGCAGCGGCGAGTTGGGACTGGAGAGAGTCTGGAGCTTCGCTCCGGCATCCGCGAGGCTGCGGTATTTGACCACCTGCGCGGCATGCAGGAAGGCGCGCCACTGCGTCTGAAAGTCCTGAACGTAGCGCGCTGTGAGTTGCTGGGCAAGGTTAGCCTGGTCAAGCGAAGGAGGCGCCTGGTTGCCCAGCACCCATACTTCCCCGCTGTAATAGCGGTTGGCATGCCGGATGGCATCCTGCATGAACTTAAAGCCTGTGCTGGTGAAGGCTCCGGGCACTATGTGGGAATCGACAACCGTAGCCGCGGATCCGGGATAGGCGCGATTGAATTCGATCGAGGACGCCGTCTTTTCGGCGGCGGTGAGCATCTGCTGATAGATGCGCTCGAAACCGCCAAAACTCGCGAGATAGGTGCGCGCATGCGTAACCGCGGCGGTGTCCGGCACACTCGCCCAGCGGGTGTTCTTTGGCAGCTCGGCGGCATAAAACTCGAACTGGCGCGCAGCCAGATCTTTCTGCTCCTGCGTATCGGGGACACGACCGTTTTCCCAGTACTGCATCAGCACCGGCGGAAGAAACTCAACCGTGCTCTTCTCCGGGTTCGAAGTCGTGATCAGATAGCCCTTGAGCGGATTGTAGGCTGCCGCATAATCCGCGCCCGCCGCAGGCGTGGCCGGCAGCGCATTAAGCGCGGCCAGCAGATTGGCCTGGGTGTTCGCGAGCAGCAACCTCCGGAAGCGATCGAAGTAGATGTTCCGGGCTGCATCCAGAATGCTGTTGCCGCGATACAGGCCGAACCGATACATGATCGGCGCGCCGTTCTGCTGGTAGTTTTCGAGTCGCGCCACGGTGGCCCGCACCTCGTGGAGCGCCGGAAGAGCGAGCGTGGATGCCAGCTGCGCAGGCAGCACCGTCATGGGCGGAAGCGCATTCGCGGCGCCAACGATGGAGGCTTCGAGCAGCGAGTTGTTCATCCAGGACCCGATAAGGCATCCGAGAAACGCCGCCAGTACCACCGACAATGACGCAAAGGCGATGCGCCGGAAGAGATGGGTTCTGCGGCTGGCGCTGCTGCCGGCCAAAGCGCTGCGATCCCCAAGAATCGCATTGGAAAAGAGTCTCGGCAGAAAGCACCATTGCGCCGTCTTCCGTGCCACAACTTGCGGAGCGGGCGCGGCGGCCGCGTACCCCATCTGAGCGGCTGAGAACATGCGCGTTGCTCCGGAGCCTGCGGGCTGAGCCTGTGGCTGCTGTGCGGCAGCGGCGACCATCTGTTCCACAACGTGCGAGCGCACGCCAGTGGCATAGAATCCGCGCAAGTACGGATTAGCATTGAGATGACTGGGTCGCGCCAGTTCGACCAGGTAGGAGGCGAGATTGTTGCGCAGCTTGCGCAGCTCGCGCGGAAACTCATAGACCGCGTCTACGCTTCTCTGATCGCTTTCGCGCGCCAGCAGTTGCAGACGGAATTCACCAAGCGAAAAAAAGATGCGAT
Source organism: Acidobacteriota bacterium (assembly GCA_021811745.1). Next base: position 249 of record JAJZNH010000250.1, on the reverse strand, counting down.
CAAGAGCGGCTGTCACCTCTCCCATCGCCTTTTCCGCATAGAGACCACTCGAAACCTCGTTGCGCGGCAAAGCCATGCCCAGCGCCTGCGATACCTCCTCCGTCGTGAGGTTGCGCACAAACCCCGCGAAGTGCGGAATGCGGTCCAGCTTGGTGAGGATGACGTAGACCGGGACTTCCGCTCCAAGCTGCTGCGACAATTCGCGCAGCATCTGGTTGGTGGTGCGAGCCGAAGCAAGCACGGCATCCG
>JAJZNH010001021.1:2545-3445 GCA_021811745.1 Acidobacteriota bacterium | reverse complement strand
GGTGCTGGGCTGGATTCTGGTGGCGATGGTCTCGGCGCGGTCGTGCGCAATGGCCTTCAATCGCTGGGCTGACGCCGATCTGGACGCGGCCAATCCGCGTACCAAGAGCCGCGCCATTCCGGCGGGCCTGTTGTCGAAGCAGTTTGTGCTGGGGTTTACATGCGTTGCGGCGCTGGTGTTCGTGCTTGCCGCCGCCAAGCTGAACCGGCTGACGCTGGAACTCTCGCCGGTGGCACTGGTGGTGCTGCTGGGCTACAGCTATATGAAGCGCATGACGCGTTGGTCGCACCTGGTGCTCGGTCTGGCGCTGGGGCTGGCGCCCTCGGCTGCGTGGATTGCCGTGCGAGGCAGCCTGGACCCGCGCATCGTGGTGCTAACGGCGGCCGTTACGCTGTGGGTGGCCGGGTTCGACGTGTTGTACGCCTGCCAGGACTACGAGCATGATTGCGCCGTAGGGCTGCATAGCCTGCCGCGGTCGGTGGGACTGCGCGGAGCTTTTGCAGCAGCCCGGCTTATGCATCTGGCCATGCTCGGCCTGCTCGTGTGGTTTGGCATGCTCTTCGATTTTCGCGCCGTGGGATGGGCCGGAGTCGCCGTCGTGGCCCTGCTGCTGACGTACGAGCACGCGCTGGTTTCGCCGCGTGATCTGCGCCGTTTGAACGCCGCCTTCTTTACAATGAACGGCGTGATTGCGATGGTTTTCCTGATATTTGTAGCGGCCGACGTGTGGTCGGGCCGCTGAGTTCATCGATTGGGAGTGCAGGAAGTATGCCGGAGGATCAATCGAAAAGCGATTCGCAGCGGATGTGGTATGGCGCCGGAAAGCGATCCGGCAATCCCACGCTGATCTTTCCCGGGAACCAGAAAGAAGCAGGCGGCAAAACAATGAAGATTGCAATC
>JAJZNH010001021.1:0-2535 GCA_021811745.1 Acidobacteriota bacterium | reverse complement strand
GGCGGCGGCGAAGCTCAATCCCTCGGCTGCGATCTTGCCGCTTGCACTTTCGGCTGAGGTCTTTGCGGCGTTGGATGGCGGAACGGTTGATGCGGCCGTGATCCCCATCGAAAACAGCCTGGCCGGGTCGGTCCTGGAGCACTACGACCTATTGCTGCGCTACGACGTGAAGATCGAGCGCGAGACGCTGTTGCGCATCCGGCATAACCTGATTGCGATGCCGAATACGGCGATCGATCAGATCGAACGGGTGTTCTCGCATCCAGTGGCGCTGGCGCAATGCAAGAAGTTTCTCGCAGCGCACCCCCGCATGGAGGCCATGGCTTTCTACGATACCGCGGGGAGCGTGAAGCAACTGGTCGAGTTGGGCGACCGCCACGCGGCGGCCATTGCCAGCGAAGCGGCGGCACGCTATTACGGAGCGCAGATCCTGCAGGCCAACATCGAGGATAACCCCGAGAACTTCACGCGCTTTTTCCTGGTGCGGCGCGCCGCTGACGCTGTGACCGATCCCGAAGCAAACAAGGTCAGCCTTGCCTTCACGGTCGAAAACCGGCCTGGATCGCTGGTAACCGCGCTCAATGCCCTTTCGGAGATAGGCACAAACCTGACCAAGATCGAGTCCCGGCCCGTTCACGGCAAGCCGTGGGAGTACATCTTCTACGTGGATTGCCAGATTCAGCCGCTCGAAGAAGGCTCGCGTGCGGCCGATGTGCTGCGCTCGCGCTGCGGAATGGTAAAGGAACTGGGACGCTACCGGGAAGCGCGTAATTAGCTGGAAGTGGCTCCGGTCTTGCGAGCGCCCTCTTTTGCGGTCGCTTCGGTCCAGAATCCGGCATCTCTCGGGATCCCAAGTGATTCAGCTTGAACAGGGACTTTCTCGGGATCGGCTAAATTAGATTTCAGCTAAGAACGGCCAGCTCCACGGATCGTAACTTTATGAACGAGCCCGCTCGCTTGATGCGATTAAGATCCCGCTTGAGGAAGGCCCCAGGATACCGGATCGCGCGATTCCTTTACGATCTCGCGCATAGCATGGAATCGCGTCATGCCGCGCTTTTGCAGCTTCGGCCCCCACAAGACCTCTTCCAGCCCTTTGGGACGACCTATGATCATCGGTATCCGGAGATCTTTCAATATGTGCGCGAGCAGGTTGGGGACGGCGATACTGTGCGCATTCTCTCTTTCGGCTGCTCCACCGGCGAGGAAGTCTTTTCACTGCGTCGCTACTTCCCGAAGGCAACCATTGTGGGGCTTGATATTCATCCCCTCAATATTGCCGTCTGCCGTCTGCGCCGGTTGAGAAGCGGAGATGACTGGATGCATTTCGGCGTCGCGGGCTCGGCCACGGGAGAAGCGGACGCCAGTTATGACGCGGTCTTCGCAATGGCGGTCTTCCGCCACGGGGATTTGAACATTTCACCGCCGCCGCCCAAGTGCGGCCACCGCATACGATTTGCCGACTTCGAGCGATCCGTAACCGATCTGGCGCGTGTCCTCAAGCCCGGCGGGCAGTTGGCGATTCAACACGCAATGTTTCGTTTTGCCGATACTCCTGTAGCGTCCCGATTCGAGACTTCGCTCACTCTGAAGCCGGATGATAGAGGTCCTGTCTATGGGATCGACAATTGCCTCCTGCCCGACGCCAATGACCCGAACGTCGTGTTTCGCAAGATCCGATGAACTGGAAGATCCGATGAACTGTTGTCGTCGTCAATGCCACCATCGACACACTATGTCCACACAATTGAGTAACCAAGACCCCACACTCAGGGCGCTCTCGGAGTGGGTGTGCAGGAAGACGCTGGAATTGAAAGAGACTCCCCACAAAATCAGCCGCAGTCGGAATCACAGAGAACAGCTAATACCCAGTAAATTATTGATTCTAAATGGTAGGCGAGGAAGGGCTCGAACCTTCAACCCCCGGCTTAGAAGGCCGGTGCTCTGTCCAGTTGAGCTACTCGCCCCTGTTCTTCCATTGTAGCTTCGAAATGAAGGCGAATGCCGCGGCGCGCGCTATGGCCGACCTCCGGAATCGTCTGAATTTGCTTGCAGATAACGAATGACCGTCGCCTCCGCCCAGTGGATGTCGTCGCCCGGGTCGCGGGAGAGGTAGGCGCAATGGCCTCCGTGACGCGTCTCCACAAGGGCGATGTGGGGATTGGCAAGGAGCCTGGAGCGCGTCTCCGGCATGAGACGAATGAACGGATCGTCCTGGGCGCAAAGAATCAGCGTGGGAACCGAAATGCGGTCAACGACGCGCGCGCTCGCGGCGCGGTAATAGTAGTCGTCGGCATCGCGAAAGCCGCAGTAGCGGGCCACAATCTTGTTGTCAAATTCGCGAATGGAGCGGATTGGACTAGTGCCCTGCGTTCGATAGCGGGAAGGAAACAGCGCTGCCTTCCGGTGAAAGCGCCGCATCAGCCCGCGCAGAAAACGCCATTCATACACGCGATTCGCAGGCTCGTGCAGTGCGTCGGCGCTGGCGGCCAGGTCGATGGCGGGGCACACGGTTGCCACAGCAACGACGGGCGG
>JAJZNH010000273.1 GCA_021811745.1 Acidobacteriota bacterium | reverse complement strand
CCCGGCGGAGACCAGCCATTGGCTCGGCGTCGCCGAGGCAGAGATCCCTACGGTCGATGTAGAAGTGCGCGAGGGCGAACCGGCTCCTCGAGTCATCCGCAACTCACGCTGGGTGGACTATGACACCCACGAGCTGCTGCAGATGATCAGCGAGCTCGAAGACGAGCGGCGCTGGGCGCGATTGCGCGAAGGGATATGGATCGCCATCCTTGTCCACCTCGCTCTGCTTTCAGCCATCACCTGGATTCCCAAATATGTTTTCAAGCAGCCGGCAGTCATCGATCCCTTCGATGTCATCAAGCAGCGCAAGGATCTTACTTACCTAGACATGCCTCCGGATATTCTGAAGAAGATCGAGCCCAAGATAACCCACAGACCGGTTCCCGAAAAACTGCCTCCAATCGACAAGAAGACATTGGAAGCGCTGAACAAGCCCACGCCGGCGCCGGTTGCACCGCCGCCCCCGCCGCCCGTAGAGAAGGCTCCGGAGGTAAAGCCTCAACCGACGCAGCCCATCCCGCCCGTTCAGAAGTCGCCGGTTCAGGCGCCACGCCCGGCGGCCGTTCCGGCCAAGCCCAACTTCGCCATGGAGATGCAAAATCCGGTCGAACAGTTGCGTCAGGCCATGAGAAACGCCGCGCGCAATCCAAGCCCGGGAAGCGCGGGTAATTTCGGCTCTGGCGGCCTGCCTCTCCATCCCGGCGCCGGTTCTGGCGGTGTCGAGATTCTGTCGGATACGCAGGGCGTCGACTTCACCTCCTGGTTGGAGCGCTGGCACTGGGAGACAGAGCGCACCTGGGATCCATTGATTCCCGACGAGGTTAATCCGCCCATCAACAAATCCGGCATGGTCGCGATTGAATTCAAGGTTCTGCCCAACGGACGGCTGATGGATGGCAGCGTGCGCCTCGTCGGCCGGTCCGGCGACACGGCTCTGGATCGGGCGGCATGGGGCGCGTTGACAGGATCGAGTTATCCGCCCTTGCCCAGGGCATTTCATGGACCATACATCGAGCTGCGTGCATACTTCCTTTACAACATGCAGCCGCCGCAGTAGTGAGCCGTCCGAAAGATTCCAAGCGAGACGAAAAGTCCGTTACATGCGGGGCGTCCGTCTCTGCCTGTGCAATGCCGCGGGCCAAATTGGATTGCGCCGGCTGTGGCCTGACGTTCCGGCCATGCTGTGATGGAAAATGTTTTGGTGCGCGATGGGGCGGCTCGGCAAATTTCTTTGACTTGCGAAACCGATCCTTGCAACCGGCGATTTGCCGCGAATGCAATCAGTAATCATGCTGCGCGCATTGCTTCTTGAGTTACTCATGAAGCCGTTAACTCATTGTCTTATCGGCTCCTGACTCATTCGCGCCGATCCGGCACGATATGATGGAAAGAGAGCGCAAATACGCGTATCCCTGGGATATAGGATGATCAAACCGCCAAAGTTACCAGATTTCTCGCAGTATTTGAGGCGAGAACCGGTGGTGTTGGCTGTGCTGTCGGGGTTGGCAATCATCCTGATTCTCGCGGTGGGGGGAGTGTCCCGGGTCTTTCACGCGCAGCAGGATGCTCTCGCGGCCCGCTGGTCAGCCCGTGGTGAAGCGGATCTCAAGGCACGGAATTTCGATGCCGCCGTTGTCGAGTTCCGCGCAGCACTGCGTTACTCGCGGGGCGACTACGGCTATCAGCTCAGCCTGGCCCAGGCGCTCCTGGGCATGAAGCGCACCGATGAGGCATATGCTTACCTGATCAACCTGTGGGGCCGGGAGCCAGAGAATGGCCTCGTCAATCTTGAGCTGGCCCGCATTGCGGCGTCCCGTGGCGACACCGAACATGCCCTGCGCTTTTATCACAACGCGATCTATGCAACCTGGCCGGACAACCAGGAAACAGACAGCATGAACGCGCGCCTGGAACTGATTCACTACCTGCTTGGGATCAACGCCAAGACGCAGGCGCAGGCCGAATTGATCGCCCTTGAGGCCACCACGGGAGATAATGCAGCGCAGGAAGTACAGCTCGGCAATCTCTTTCTTCGCGCAAAGGACGAGAACCATGCGCTGGAAGCGTACCGGCGGAGCCTGCGGTTGAAGCGCGACAATCCTGAAGCTCTGGCGGGAGCAGGAAAGGCGGCGTTCCAACTCGGTCTTTACCCGATGGCCCACCGTTATCTGGAATCGGCCGTCGCGATCTCTCCGGGCGATAAAGAGAGCGCCGCTCTGCTGAGAACAACTCGGTTTGTGCTGCACTTGGATCCATTTCGCGCCCAACTTCCCGTCGCCAGGCGCAATCGAATTGTCATAGAGGCATTTGCGGCGGCGGGCAACCGGCTCAAGTCCTGCGCTGCTCCCGCCAATGCACACGCAGCGCCCGCGCTGGTACAGAATTTGACCCAGCAGTGGACGAAGCTTAAACCGCAGATCACAGAGCGCGGCATCCGGCAAAACCCCGACCTGGCCAATACGGCCATGTCGCTGGTCTTCAATATCGAACGTCAGACGGAAACCGACTGCGGAGCACCTACCGAGACCGATACGGCATTGCTTCTCATCGCAAGCCTACACGAGGAGAACTGAACTGAGTTCGTTATCCAATTCGCACGCGGCGGCGCAGGTGGAGCAAGAGCAGAGCGTCGCGAAGATTCCGGGCATCAACCATATTCCCGCGGCAGTTTTTCAATCCATCTTCCGGGAGGACCGGTTCTTTCTGATCTTGTCGGTCTTCATCGGGATCTTTTCGGGCCTTGCGGTTGTCTGTTTTCGCTTTGCAATCGACTGGTGCCGGATTTATCTCTTAGGTTCGGGAGCGGTCCTTTCGCCATCTCGCATGCTGCTGGCGCCCACACTGGCCGGCCTGGTCATCGCCGTGCTGACCATCCATGTCTTCCCCCTTGCGCGAGGCAGCGGCGTCAATCAGACGAAGGCCGCACTCTACATTTACAACGGCTATATTCCCGTCCGGACTGCAATCGGCAAATTCATCACTTCGGCGCTCGCCATTGGCGCGGGACATTCGCTCGGTCCTGAAGATCCGTCGCTGCAAATCGGCGCCTGCCTTGCCTCGGCAATCGGCCGCCGCTTGAATCTATCGCGGGACCGCATGCGCCTGCTTGCCCCGGCGGGCGCCGCTGCCGGCTTGGCGGCAGCCTTCAATGCTCCCATCTCCGCCGTGCTCTTCGTCATCGAGGAAGTCATCGGCCGATGGACGGCCGGAATCCTGGGCTCGGTCGTGCTCGCCGCGGTATCCAGCGTGGTCGTCATGCGCTGGTTCCTGGGCTCGGAGTCCTTGTTCCGCATCCCCGCCGTGGAGTTGCATCGGCCCTCCGAACTCATTGCCTACTCCGTCCTCGGTGTCGTGGGTGGACTGGCATCAGTGGCCTTTTCCAGCGGCATCTCCTACCTGCGCCCGTTGTGTAAGAAGATGAGCCCCTGGACGCATTACCTGCAGCCT
>JAJZNH010000015.1 GCA_021811745.1 Acidobacteriota bacterium | reverse complement strand
AATCCGGGTGAGCGGAGAAAAAGGAGAATTTAGAGCGGAACCGGCGCCGATGGCAGGTGCGTTTGTGCGCGGTCCAGAAACAGCTGCAGACGGAGCATTTCGGCCCGCTCCGCAGCCACCAGGCGCATTTGCCGGCGGATATGGTCGATGTCATCGAGAGCGCTCACCTGGGCTTCGTCACTTGCGGCGTCTCGTTCCAGGCGTGCGATGCGCTCTTCGATGCTGCGGCGGAACCGGGGGCTGATCTCGTAGCTTTCATAGCTGGCGCACTTGCTGATCACGGCGTGTACCTCGCGGCTGGGAACCCGGTGCGGGAGATTTTTTTGACGAACCGCCTCAAGTTTTTCCCATCTGCGCCGATAGTGGCGAAGATCCCTCAAAGACGCCAGATTACCGAGTCCATCTCTGCAGGTAATCAACTGCCTGAAAATCGGACAGTAGAGAGAGAAGTGCCGTGTGCGGTTCGCAGCCAGAGCCTCTGCAACTCCGCGGTTGCGAACCGCACACCAGAAATCGGAGGGGATTATCACTCTGCGGTCACAACGCCGGCCACCCTCTGTTTCCCTGAACGCCGGTGGGCATTCTTTTTCGCTGCCGAGAGCACTCCGGAAGTGGCCCGGCGGCCTCACCACTCAGCATCACGCCCCGGTAGGCCGGCGCACAAGGAACAAGCTAGCACTCTAGCCGTAAAGGGGCTGGCGAATAACGAGAGGAAGGCGGTGAGTCGCCAATCGGCCCGGATCGCCGCGGCCAAATGGGCAGCTGCACTACTGCGCCAGGGCGAAATAGCCCTTCTTCACCTGTACCTTCATTCCCTTGCCGCAATCGACTGAAAGCCGCCGGAAGGTGCCGTCCATCTTGGTATCTATCGGGGTATAGGTGGCAAGGTACTGGGTACGCAGTTCGTCTTCGATCTCCGCGAAGGCTTCACGCAGTTTTTCGCCGTTGTTGCCCACGTCGATCAGCCGGCCGCCGGTCTGGTCCGCCAACCGTTTTGCGGCGGAATAACCGCTGTAACCCATCCCGAAACCGCCGTAAAATCCCCGGTCGGCGATCAGGATCACGTAGATCATCACGTTGTTCTTGAGCGCAGCGTTGACGGCATCAATGATCGTGTGGTCGCTGCCCTGGTCCTCGCCATCGGTCAGGATGATCATGGCTTTACGCCCGGTCTGCTCACTCATTTTGTCGAAGGCGGCCTGGTAGACTGCATCGTAAAGCAGAGTCCCCTTGGGCGCTCCGTACACCGGAACCGGTCCTCCCCCGAGGCCGGGAATGCCTCCCGCGCCGCCCCCGCCCGCGCTGTTGATCTGGGCCTTGTTCATGGCCCGCGCCAACTCATTGGCGCTGTTTGTGTAGTCCTGTAAAAGATTCACGTTCACATCGAACGAGAGCAGAAAAGCTTCGTCTTTCGGCCGCAGCACTTGCCGCAGGAACTCGCTTCCTGCCTGCTGTTCCAGCGGCAGAACCCGCTGCTGGCTGACTGAGGTGTCCAGCAAAATGCCCAGGGTCAGAGGCAAGTTGGTTTCCGCCACAAAGCTCTTCAGTTTTTGGGGCACACCGTCTTCTGAAATCGTGCATTGGTTCTCGGCCAAGTGCGGCACCAGCTCGCCATGTTTGTCCCTGACGGTGAAAAACACGTCCACCAGGTTCACATTCATCTTGAAAGTGGCCACCGGTTGTTGCGGAGGCGCCGCCGGAGCTGTGCTCACCGGGGGGGCATCCGGCGAGGGCGCGAGTTGGGCCCATCCGGTCACTGGGAGGCACGGTAGGGCTAGCAAAAGTACGGTGATTCCGAATCCGATGCGCATGGTTCCGATTAGACGAGATCGTTGCTCCTATGAAAGCATATTCGAAGCTCTTCCCGTAGGTGCGGGCAACCTAGATCATTTTGACGCGTCTGATACTCTAAAAGATGTGTCCCAGCCCTGATACGGGTCGGTGCGCAACGTGCTCCCAGGCGGTTCAGGGCTGAGGGGCGGAGCTCTGGGAGAAAGGATTTCTCGTGAGGTACGGTGCGTGGGTAATGGTGGCGGCGCTTCTTGGCGTCAGCCTGAATGCAACCGCGGCGGTTAAGGGACAACAGCCATCCTCCGTGCCCAATGCTCCTACGCCCCGCGCCGCCCCGCCGCTGGCCGACGTGGCAGGACCTATTACTCCCGGCCAGGGCGCTAGCGCCCCGACGGCGAGTTCCTCTTCTTCCACAGCCTCGCAGCCGGCGACCACACCGCCTCCTCCACCTGAGCCTAAGGCCTCGGCGCCCCCTAGCCAGCCAAGCAGTCCCGTGCAGAGCACGCCTCCTGCAGAAGGCTCGGGAGCAGTTGCCCAGTTTGTCGTCAACGTGAACTTCGTCGAGGTTCCGGTCACCGTCAAGGACTCGCACGGAAGCCCAGTCGCCGGCCTCACATGGCGCGATTTCAGGGTCTACGAGAACAACACGTTGGAGCCCCTGCGCGTCTTCAGCGTTGATCCGGCTCCACTTGCCATCGCCTTCGTAATCGACCAGAGCCTGCCCTCGAACATCATGGCGGAGGTCAACAACTCCCTGGGCGCTATCCAGGGCGCGCTAACCCCCTATGACGAAGCCGCGGTCTTTACTTATGGCAACGGCACCAAAGAGTGGACCGGCTTCACCGGCGCCCAGAGTGCCCGCCTGCCCGCCGTGTTGTCTCTGGCCCAGTCGGTCGGCACTGACGCGATGGTTCCTTTCAACACGGGTCCCATGGCCGGATGCCCCATATACAGCAACGGGAACTGCGTCGATCCGAACATCCAGCCCGGCCGTTCGGCAGGCAACGATACCTTTATCACCATTCCCAAGGAGATTCACACCCTGAACGACGCCATCCTGGCTGCCGCCAAAGCGCTTTCGAGCCGTCCCAAGGACTTCCGGCGCGTTATCTACGTCATCTCTGACGGCAAGGAGTATGGCAGCAAGGCAACGTGGCGCCAAGTGGTGCAATACTTGCAAACCAACAAGATCGCGGTCTACGGCACCCTGGTGGGTAGTTCCGCCCAATGGGGCGTGGGTTGGATCAACCGCTTACACCTGCCCTTCACGATGTACGACAACATCCTCTATAAGTACACCGCTGCCACAGGTGGCGACCTAGACACTGAACGCGGCGTCAACGGCATCGAGAAGAGTTACGCGAAGATCGCCGATGAAGCCCGCAACCAGTACACCTTGGGTTACATCAGCCATGAGTCGATCTACGATGGTAAGTACCGCAAGATCACGGTGCTGGTGGATAGGCCCAACCTGGAGGTCATCGCCAAGACAGGCTATTACCCCTCAGCGCAGGATTACCGCTAGAGCGACTCTACAGTTCGTCGAGTCAAATCCGGCATCAGTCGGGGTGGTGTTTCTGGTCAAAGAAGCGATACGCTGGGGCGAAACTGGTGTTCCCAGCCCAAGAAGATTGGGAGCTTGTGAATGCACAAAGGC
>JAJZNH010000671.1 GCA_021811745.1 Acidobacteriota bacterium | reverse complement strand
CATTCCGCGACGGCGGCAAAACTCGCTTCGCCCCATCCCGCTCCGGCGGTACAAAGCAGCCAGACGCGCTATCTCTTGCCGGCCACGTCAACGAACTCCAACTCCAGACGCTTCTGCCAAAGGAAGAGTCCATCGCAGATCGCACGCTGTTTACAGGTGCGCTGGTCAGAAGCTTACAAACGAATGTGGTGGCAAGAGCAATCAGTCCGGGCACTCTCGGCACCACTATGCCCATCGGCAGTGTTGCCCCTACTTGCTCAGCGGGCGATCAAACGCTCTAACATTTCCTCTGGCCTTGGCACCGCCCGATCCACCGCGCTGTGGCGGCCCAGCAACTTTGGGGTTTCAGAGGCAAAAGTTCGTGGTTTCCTTAGCCATCGGCCAGAACGTTGAAAGCACTTTTGGCGCTTATACTTTGTGTAGCGTTGGGTTTGAGAAAAGGAAATCCTGTCTTAGGCGATTGGAGGGGTGGCAGTTCCGCGTTGTGAACCAATGCCTCCGGATCAGCGGAATTCCTAAGCGTGGTCCTGATTAAGTTAGGATCGGCGAAATTTTACGAAAGGAGTGCCGGGTACCAAATGAGTGCCAAAATTTCGAGATTCCTGAAGATTTCGGGTTGACATCGAGCTTTGGTCATTGACATGAAGTTTTGGTAACCGGCAGCAAGGAGCACAAGCATGGCGAAGAGCGTCAATAAAGTCATCCTTCTGGGTAACGTTGGCAAGGACCCGGAGATTCGTTCCACGCCGGGCGGCACCATGGTGGCCAATTTCACCATGGCTACCACCGATCGCCAGAAGGACCCTCAGGGGAACTGGCAGGACCGCACCGAGTGGCACAACCTCGTCGCCTTCGGCCGCACCGCCGAGATCGTCCGCGATTACGTGAAGAAGGGCTCCAAGCTTTTCATCGAGGGCAAGATTCAGACTCGGAGTTGGGACGACAAGGAGACGGGAGCCAAGCGCTATCGCACCGAGATCATCGTCAACGACCTGTCGCTACTCTCCGCGCGCGAAGAGGGTGCAGGCGGCTACAGCCGTGGCGCCAGTGCGCCCGCGGGCAATCATGACCAGCGCCAGCCCGCCACCACGGAAGACTACGCCCAATCCGCCGAAATCTCCGACGACGATATTCCGTTCTGACCTGTACCTGATTTCCTACCGCTTCCGCAGCCGCAGCGACTCCCAACTGCCGTCGGCGGCCCAGCCGCCGTCCACCGAGAGCGCCACGCCGTTCACAAAAGCGCTCTCTTCTTCGTCGGCCAGGAACGCAATGGCGCGCGCAATATCGTCGGCTCGGGCAAAGCGGCCCATGGGAATGCGGCCCGTGATATCGGCGTCGCTGTAGCTGCCGCCGGCCTGGTCGGCGAAGTCCATCTCGGTCTTCACCCACCCGGGGCAGACGGCGTTCACGCGCACGCCGCGCCCGCCCCACTCCGCCGCCAGTGTGCGCGTCAGCCCGATCAGCCCGTGCTTCGAGGTGTTGTAAGCCGCGCGATCGGCGACGGCCATCAGGCCGGCCACCGACGACACGTTGATAATGGAACCCGTACCCGCCTCCAGCATCCGTTTGCCAAAAGCTTTCGCCAACAAGAACGGTCCCACGAGATTCACCTCGAGCACGCGCCGGAAATCGGCTGCACTCGTTTCTTCCGCGGGCACAATCATGCTGATGCCGGCGTTGTTCACCAGCACATCGGCGCGGCCAAACCGCTCCACGACCTGCCCCGCGAAGGCCTCCACCGCGGCTTCATCGGCTACGTTGCCGAGCACGTTGAACGCCTCGCCGCCGCGCGCCCCGATGGCTGCTACAGTCTCCCCCGCATCGTCCAGGTCGAAGATGCCAACCCGGTATCCGCGTCCGGCGAGCAGTTCCGCCGTGCGCCGTCCGATTCCCTGCCGTCCGCCTGTGACCACAGCAACTCTGCCGGCTGCGCCCATCCGCACTCCTTGATCTTCTTTTCTTATCTTTCTCTATCTTGCCATTCCGCAGCCGCCGGTTACCGCTGGCTTTCCTCGCCCGCCCGCATTTTGCGATTGAACTCGGCCGAGCGGTTGCGGAGTACGCTCAGCGCGTCCACTATCCCCCGCGCTGTGCCTGGCCAGCAACTGCTGTTGGCGCAAACGAGGTTAGCAAGCGCGGTGTGAAATCGCAGTTGGCGGCGAGGCCCGACAGACAAGCATTGAAAGATCCCTCCCCCTGGCCGTGGTCCGCTGCGCGGTCATTGCAGAACGGCTGCCGGACGCATTGCCTTGGCGAACACCCGTCCCAAAGGCGAAAATGCTTGCGTTCCGCCAATCTCATCCTGGCGTGCGAGTGCGCGGCGCTGAACGCGCCGCGATGCCGCCAAAGGAAAGAAGACCCGATGCACTCTGTGTGGCTGGGCGAGTTTATGGGCACCCTGGTTCTGGTGCTGCTGGGCGACGGCGTGTGCGCCGGCGTTACACTGCGCAGGTCCTATGCGGCCGATGCGGGCTGGATCGTCATCACCACCGGGTGGGCCATGGCCGTGCTGTGCGGGGTGGTGGTGGCGCAGGCCTTCGGCAGCCCCGGCGCCAACATCAACCCCGCCGTCACACTGGGTGCGGCGGTGAGCAGCGGCGACTTCTCGATGGTGCTCCTGTACTGGTCAGCGCAGTTGCTGGGCGCGATGGGCGGCGCTGCGCTGGTGGCGCTCCACTATGGCCCGCACTGGAAATACACGACCGACCCGGCAGCCAAGCTGGGCATTTTCTGCACCAATGCCGCGGTGCGCAGTCCGCTGTTCAACCTGCTGAGCGAAGCCCTCGGCACCGCGGTGCTGGTGATCGTGGCGGCATGCATCTTCTCGAAAGGCGTATCGCTGAGCGGGCCTGCCGGAGGCGTAGCTCCCTGGCTGGTGGCGAGCCTGGTATGGGGCATCGGGCTCTCCCTGGGGGGAACCACGGGCTACGCCATCAATCCTGCGCGCGATCTGGGCCCCCGCATCGTGCACGCTCTACTGCCCATTCCCGGCAAAGGCGGATCGAACTGGCGTTATGCGCCGATTCCCATCGTCGGCGATCTGGCCGGCGGCGCGCTGGCGGGGATCCTGCTGCATTTTGCGCGGCTGTAAGGGAATGCAGTCTATCCAGCGGCAAAGCCCCCGCGAGGGAGTCCCGGCTGCGTTGCTTCGAGCACGGGAACCACTCCGGGTTGTATTCTCTTTTCTGTCAGCCGCAATTCACTTGCACAACCGGAGATGGACCCGTCATGCCCGCAGCCGCTTTGCAGCTCGATTCCCGCGATAACGTGATCGTCGCACTGGCCACGCTGGAACCCGGGACCGCCGCTGAGTACGGCGCCGGCGGTTCCTGCCCCGTGGCGCAGACCATCCCCGCCAAGCAGAAGATGGCGCTTACCGCATTGAATCCAGGTGAGCTGATCGTGATGTACGGCATGGTGGTGGGCGAGGCGATGCAGCCCATCCCGCGCGG
>JAJZNH010000043.1 GCA_021811745.1 Acidobacteriota bacterium | reverse complement strand
AATATAACGAATCGGCTGGGCAATATCCGCCGGGGAAAGCACCGCCAGCGCCACCTGGTAGAGGAGCGGCTGAAAGGTATGGTGGTTGCGCCTGTCAATTACAGTGACGTCAACAGGCAACCCGGCAAGGCCTTTAGCCGCATGAATGCCGGCAAAGCCTCCACCCACGATGACTACACGGGGACGCGGGCTCATCGCTACACCTTCTCCTTCTTCTCCCGATCTGATCGGATCCTTCACTCTGCGAGCCTCTTTCTCCGGGTTGCTCTCTGGGTTAAAGATGCGGGAGGGTGGGAAGAAGTGGCGGGCGGACAGTGAGTTTTCGATGGCGTTCCGCCGCGGTGCTGTAGCATCCATAGTATGATCGCGGGCGCAAGTTGGCTCTGGTGGGCGGGTTTTCATGCGGCGGTTGTTTTTCTGCTTATGGTGGATTCGCTGCTTCCCGGCCGGCGCCACGAGACGCGGCATCCCCATGGTGTTGCGTGGCTCTGGACGGGGGTCCTGGCCGTGGCCGCGGCGGGTTTTGCCATCTGGATTGCTGTCGCGCATGGGCGCCAGCCGGCTCTGGAGTTCGTGGCTGGCTACACCATTGAGCTCTCGCTCAGCATCGACAACCTGTTTGTCTTCCTGGTGATCTTTAGCGGCTTCCACATCAGCGAGCGCCGCCAGCACTATGCCTTGCTGTGGGGAGTGGCTGGCGCGGTTGTGCTGCGCGCCATTTTTATCGCCACCGGCGTGACCCTGATCCGCCGCTTCGAGTGGATTACCTGGGTCTTTGGCCTGATCCTGCTCTACGCGGCGTGGCGGCTGGTGCGCGGCGGATCGGCCCACGCGGCGATTCCGGGGTGGATTCGCCGCATGCAGCCGCCGGATGGTTCGCTGCTGCCGGTGATTCTGGCCGTCGAATTGACGGACGTGATGTTTGCGGTCGATTCCATCCCCGCCGTTCTGGCTGTCACCCGCAATCCCTTCGTGGCGTACACGTCGAACATCGCAGCCATTTTGGGGCTGCGCTCGCTCTACTTTGCGCTGGCTTCGCTGTTGGACCGCTTTCGCTACCTGCACTATGGCCTTGGAGTCCTACTGGCCTTTGTAGCGCTGAAGATGCTGACTGCGCACTGGATTGAGGTGCCGATTACGCTTTCGCTGGCAGTGATTGGCGCGATCCTGGGGGTGTGCGCGCTGGCGTCGTGGATGGTGGAAAACAGGGCATAGGGATCATGGGTCAGAGATCAGGGCGGTCAATGACCGGAATTTTTCGTTGTGACGCCTGGATTTTCCCCTTGCTCCTTCCTCGCCGCGTAACTTTTGCAGCGAGTCTGGTTGGCTTCTGTGCCGATTCTTTCGCTGGATCCCTGATCCCTGCCTCAGTCCATCGAAATCTGCACTAACTCCGGCTCAGGCTCCGATCCTGCCCGTTCGCGCTCCCGCCAGGACGGCTGCGGAACACCCTGAAAGCGGGCCATGGCATTTCCGATGCGCATTGAACTGCGCAGCAGGTGCTTTCCCTTCAGCGGACCAGCAAGCCGCATCTCGCTGATCCAGTGGGACACGGCGCTGGCTGAACAGCCGCACTGCGAGCAATCCGGATTGCCGCCAAAGACGCAGGGTTCGACGCGCGTGCGCAAATCGGCGGAGTAATTCTTCGAAAGCCGCGAAAACGTGCACTGCTTCGGCGATTCGGGTGGATGCAGCAGCGCGTTTACGTAACCTTCCGCAGTGAGCAGCTTGGGATAGAGATGGTAGAGGCGGGGTAGTTCGCGGGCGATAAACGCGCGTTGCTCCGGGTTCAGCCGCTCGGCGCTTTCCTCGCCACGCTGCGGCGAGTACAGGCTGACCCAGATGTTGTGAACCTCTTCGCGCTCGTTCCAGAAACGCGCATACTCCTCGAGGTAATCCGGGCGTCCGAGCATCTGCGCGGTGATCGTCCAGTGAATGTTCACCTTGCGCCCGGCTATGTTGGAAAGGATGCGCTCGTAGGTGGCGGGATGACGGCGCACATTGTGGTGTTCAGGCAGACCGTCGACCGAGACGGCCAGGACAAAGTGGGGCAGATTCATCCACTCGGCGGGGATGGCAATGACGCCGCTGGTGACGACCATGGTGAAGATGCTGCGGCTGGCCAGCTCAGGCAGGATCCGGCTCAGTTCGCGATGCCGCACCATCGGCTCGCCGCCGACCAGCGAGATATGTAGTGGCTTGTGACGGTCGGCCAGGCCCAGAACACCCGCGACCAGCTCGTCACCGCGCTTGTCGCTTAACTCTCGCAGAGTTACCTCACCACCCAGGTGGTTCGACCCATACGCGTAGCAACCTGGGCAGTGGAGGGGGCACTCGCGTGTGATCTCGATCGACAGAATTGGAGTATGGCCTCTCAGAACCTTACCCCAGGACTCGAGAATACCAGGGATTCGCAACCGTCACCTCACGGGGAATGATGAGAAAAATGAGCTTCATCTCCCGCCTGAATTACTTGGACGTGCCAGAAGGCGATAAGGATGTGTGGGGATTGGGGTTCTATGGTGCAAGCCGCTCTTTACCAGCCCTCAAACCTGATTCGCCCATCATTTCCGAGGATAGAGTGTTTCTGATAACTTGCATCATCACGATGCGGGAAATCATTGCGGAAATGCGCTCCGCGGCTTTCTCTCCGCGCCAGTGCCGCGTGAAGGATGGCCTGGGCAACACGGCACAGGGCCTGCGCCTCTGAAAGGCGACGGCTGCTCTTGCCCCGGGCGGCAATCCCGGCCAGGACTTCCGCGCAGGCTGCCTGCGCGGTCATGCCCTGGCGCAGCGCGGCCTCTTCACGGAGCAGTCCGGCGTACAGCCACATTGCGGCCTGCAGCCGGGAGATCTGGTCTTCAACGCACGCTTCCTCGTCGGGAGACATCTGCGAAGATGCGGCGCTTTCGGCTTCAGCGCGAGCCAGCGAAAGGCTATCGGTGAGAATCGACCGCGCCGCGCGGGCGCCGAAGACAAGGCCCTCCAGAAGCGAGTTGGAAGCCAGGCGGTTCGCGCCGTGGACGCCGGTGCAGGCGGCCTCGCCCGCGGCATAAAGCCCTCGCAGGCTGGTGCGGCCAGCCAGGTCCGTTCGAATGCCACCCATCAGGTAATGGGCCGCGGGACGCACGGGGATGAGATCGCGCGCCAAATCCAGTCCGTACCTGGCCAGGAAGGCGCTAATGCCGGGAAAGCGCTGGTGGATGTCGAGGTTACGGATATGGCGCATGTCCAGGTAGACAGGCCGCGTTGAGCCTGGCTGCCCTGCGGGGTCCACGCCCTCGCGGGCAATAGCGCGGGCTACAACGTCCCGGGGAGCCAGCTCAAGCAGCGGGTGGTATCCCTCCATGAACCTCTCGCCGCGATCGTTGCGGAGATAGGCTCCCTCGCCACGCAGCGCCTCCGAGAGCAGGAAACGCGGCGCTCCAGGCAAAGAAAAGGCGGTGGGATGGAACTGG
>JAJZNH010000496.1 GCA_021811745.1 Acidobacteriota bacterium | reverse complement strand
CGCATGCTATGCACCGATTGCACCTGCCCGAAAGTCGGCGTGGCCACGGTAGCGTCTACGCCCGCATACTGCACCGTATTGAAGACATTGGTGGACGTGGCGCGAAGCTCCATGCTGCTTGTATCGCCGAGTTGCATCGTCTTTGAAAGCGACATATTGTTCTGGACCGTGCCGGGTCCGGGAATGCAATTCCGCGGCGACGTTCCATACAAGCCCGTTGGCGCTACAAAGGCCGCGGTATTGAACCACCGGTGAACCGATCCGCCTCCGGCTGTAATCGAAGTTCCCGCCACGCGATCGGGCCGCAACGTGCCGGCCGTGCCGCGCGCCACATCGTTCACCGCCGCCTGGTAGCTCGGAGTGAGCGGTGTTCCGGTAGCAAAAACAAAGTCGCCGGAGACGGAAAATCCCTCAAGAATATGGGAGCCAACGCCGCTCGTCACCCAGCGCTTGTCCTGCCCGAACGGCATCTCGAAGAGATAATTGCCGCTGACCTTGTGGCGCTGATCGAAGCTGGAGTTGCCTTCCTCGGCCGCCAGGTCCTGCCAGTTCTGCGCCACCACGGTTGAGGTTCCGCCCACGGAGCCGGCATTATCGATCGAGTGCGAATACTGGTAGTAGGCGCCCATCGCGATGCCGCTGCTCAGGCGCTTGTTCAAACGCACCGTTCCCGCATTGAACCTGGAGTAGGCCGCGGCCTGATCGTAATTGAAGATCAGATTTCCCGGATCGGTGGCCGGACTGCTGGGCGTGGCGCGCGGCGCGCTGGTAATGTCCAGATGGCTGCCGCGCGAACCGTTGTAACCAATATTCAGCAAAAGTCCCCTGGGCAGCGTCCGCTGGATGTCCAGGTTCCATGACTGCACGTATGGCAACTGGTAGTGCGGTTCGAGCGCGTAATTGCCCGTCGTGGCCGGCGCCGGAAATCCCTGCGCCAGCGTAAAGCAACTGGCGGTTGTGCCCCGCGCGCATGCTGAAGTCGCGTTGTTGCTGGCATCGATTTCTTCGTTGGTCTGCTCGTTGGCGAAGGGCGGCTCGTGCGCCATTGTTGTTGCAAAGGTGGCATATTGCCCGACGGTGTAGTTCACGCCGTAGCCGCCTCGAATCACGGTCTGCTTCAACCGTGGCACTCTCCATGCAAAACCCACGCGCGGCGAAAATGCCTTGCGGAATGGAAAGACCAGCCCATCCGGCAAGCTGCCGCTGAACGGCCCCACGCCGCCGGCTTCCACCTCTGTGTGCCCAGTGAAGCCCTGCGCCGGGTTGGTATCCACCACCGCCAGGTGACCGTATTTTTCGGTATACGGCGCAAAATATTCGTAGCGAATCCCATACATCAGCGTAAAGGTGGGCAGCATCCGCCAATCGTCCTGCGCAAAGGCGTCAATCACGTTATCACGCAGATAGCTCTTGGATTCCGCGGAGTCAATCGTCGTCTCCTGCGGCAGTCCGAGCAGAAAATCCGCCAGCGGCGAGCCGGTCTTCTGATTCCCGGCCGCGTCTTCGGTAAACAGTCCGGTGAAGGTGAACCGTCCGGTGGCATTCGAACTGCCCAGAAAGTCACGATGCACGCGGCGATAGTCGCCGCCAAAGCGCATATTATGCTTGCCGTGCATCCAACTCACGGTTTCCGAAGCCGAGATGGTTTGCATCAGCAGGAAGTTCGGCTGCTGCTCGCTGAGACCGGTGATATTGCTGAGCGTCACGCCCGGCAGCCCGTAATTCAACGGGCTTGGATTTAAGGCAACGTTGCCCGGACCGAGAATGCCGAGTTGCGTGGCAACATCCGGCCCGTTCGTGAAGAAGTTTATGCGTTGGCTGTCGCTGCGGTTCCAGTTGACGTTGGAAATGCTCGTCAGCCTGTGATAGCCCACCACGTACCCAGCCTGCAGAGAGTAATTATTCGTAGCGGTCTTCCCGCCCAACTGCGGAAAGATATTGATGTTGTCGGCGGCTGAGTGCGCCCAGTTGAAGTTGAAGTTGATGCTTTGGTGCAGCCCCTGGTTCTGCGATCCGCGCCCGCGAAATCCTCCAAATCTGCCGCCGAAGGGCTGCCCGGCATTCGCGCCCAGACTGCGCATATAGCGCAATCCCGCCTGCGTCGTGTTTGATTGCGCGGTGGTCAGCAGATGGTAGTTGTAAAGGTTGTTCGTCGCGCCGTTGCTCAAGTTTGGCTTAGGAAAATAATTGAGCAGAGCCGTCGCTTGCGGCGCGATCCGCGAAGCCGGAATTACATTGGCGATGCCGCCGGTCACGAATTGCTGAAGGGTCGTGGGGTCGTAAATCGCCGGCTGTCCCGCGCCGGAAAAATCCCCGGCCCGCTCGGCATCGGTCGGCACCAGGCCGTACAGATCGGAGGGTGAAGAGCTGCGCGTGCCTGAAATCGTAAGGAAGATGCTGTCTTTGGTGCTGGGCTTCGTCAATCGCGGAATGTAGGGCGCGGTCATGAGCGTCAGCCCGAAGCGATTCATGCCGGAAGCGGGCTGTTGCTGCGGCTGGCCGCGCAGTGCGTACGGTTCGGCATTGATCGCCGAGTTGCTTCCCATCCAAAAAATGGCGCCGTGCGGCTGGCCGGGATTGAATCCGCGAAAATTCCGAAATCTGCCGCCGCCGAATCCGCCCGGCCCGCCCATCATGGGGCCGCCTCCTCCGCGAAAGCCTCCTCCGAACAGCCCGATCGCGCCGCCGGGACCGCCCCGCCCGCCATTCTGCGCGCGCATCTGCTCCATGGCGCTGCGCAATTGTTCCATATCGACACCGGCCATGGGGCTCACCTGCCCCGATTGCCCGCTCACGGCCACCGACTCGTCACTGAAGTCCGAGTTACCGGCGATGGAAGGCAATGCCGCCCCGCTCTGGCCCACGGATCCTGCTCCCGTATCGGTGTTGGCTGAGAGCGCATTCATCAGGTCGAGGTTCTCGGCGCCATTGCCATTTAATTGGCGGATCGCCTGCGCTTCCCCGCCCTGCGCGGCTGCCTGCCGTGCCTGCTGCTGCTCTTGCGCTGCCGCGCGCGAGGCGAGGATCAGATCGAAATCCACGGTTTGATCATGGCTCGTTGCGTTGAGCACAGCCTCCTTGTCGCCGGCTGCGAAGGCCGCGAACTGTGTGCGGATGACATAGCGGCCATTCTCCGGAATGGTCATCGACCACGAGCCGGTAATGTCGGACGTCGTGGAGTAACGCTTGCCTGTGAGCGTGTTTTCAGCGATCACGGTCACGCCGGGCAGCGGTATCTTTCCGCTGCGGACCACGCCGTGAAGCCTGCCGCCGGCAACGGTCTGCGCCGAAGCCTGCGTGGAAACAACCTTCCCAGAGGGCCCCTGTGAAGCTACGGGACGCGCGCCGCCAGCGGCACGCCCGCGCGGCGCCGGCGCCTGAGCCCACAGTCCAAGGCCACCAGCCACACAAATCTCCACCGCCATTGCGCACGCTACCCTTGCTCGCCGCATTCAGGCT
>JAJZNH010000253.1 GCA_021811745.1 Acidobacteriota bacterium | reverse complement strand
AACTGGCACCAGGTCTTCAACCAGGCCTTAGCCATGGGCATCGGATGGTCGCTCGCCATCGTGGGCACGCTGGTGCTGCTCTTCGTTGTGGACAAGGTGATGGGCCTGCGCCTCGCGCCCGCCGACGAGCACGTGGGCCTCGACCTCTCGCAGCACGGCGAGGAGGGCTACGAATTCAACGTGTAGCTGGGGAGCTTTTAGCTCTCAGCCGTCAGCTTCCTTGATTGCTGCTTACGGAATGTCCAGGCTGGTACGCTGGAGGCGCAGAGTTTGTTAGCCCCACGCTTCCACCCCGAGAAACAATGCTTGTTTCTTGGGGTGGAAGCGCGGGGTACAGCTTTTCAGAAATTGGCTGTGGAGTCCCGCAGGGACGGCGCCAGGCTCTTTCTCTTGCGGGAATCACGAGCCCCCAGCTTTCTTCCCAGGTCAACCAATGTACCGAGCCGCGCGAGAAAAAGCGGAAGGCTCACGGCTGATAGCTGAAAGCTGATACGCTATCCGTCGAGGGAAATTCGGATGCTCAAGATTGAAGCCATCATCCAACCCGCCAAGCTCGACGCCGTCAAGGAAGCGCTCATTGAAGCCGGCATCGAAGGCATCACCATCCTCGAAGCCCGCGGTCACGGCCGCCAGAAGGGCCACACCGAGTTCTACCGCGGCCGCGAGTACACCATCGACCTCAATCCCAAGGTCAAGCTGGAGATCGTCGTCCACGATGACATGAAGGACAAGGCCGTCCAGGCCATCCTCGCCGCCGCCCGAACCGGCCGCATCGGCGACGGCAAGATCTTCATCCTCCCCGTTGTGGACGCCATCCGCATTCGCAACGACGAGCGCGGCGAGACCGCGCTGTAGCGCGGGCGCATCTAAACTCCTGAAATGATGCTGGGGCCTCGCTCCCGCTCCGTCAGGGCGGAGCTGGGACGGGGCATGTGCAACCCTTCGCCCTCATCGGCGCCTCGCTGCCGGCCCCTGCCGAAGCTCGGCTCGCCAGAGCGCGCATCCGAGGGCGCGGGATACAAATAAAGTGTGTAACGATCAATCAGAAGCGCCAGTCGAGCGGCGCCCAAGGAGGCATGCGTGAAGAGACAGCACAAGGAAGCGCACTTGGGAATGCTGGGAATTCAACATGAACGCGAGCGTGCCGCCGCGCGGCTGGCCCTGGCCGCGCTTGCTTGCCTGTTCCTGCTGGTAACGGCAGCGAGCGCGCAGCCGCGGATGGGCGCCGGCCGGAAGGGCAGAAATTCGGCTCCAGCGAACCAACAGAAGAACGCCAGGCAGCAACTGATCGATAACCTGCGCGCACACATTCACCATGTATTCGTCATCTACCAGGAGAACCGGTCGTTCGACTCCTACTTCGGATCGTTTCCGGGCGCCGACAACCTGGCCTCGGCCGAGGCGCGCGCGCACGGATTCCGGCAGTGGGACGCAATCGGCCAAACCTGGGTCACTCCGTTCCTGCTCAAGGCCGCCGACACCTCCGATGCCGACCACTCGCGGCCGGCGCTGATCGCCAAGAGCGACCATGGAAAGATGGACGACTTTGTCGGTTACGAGGAAAAGAAGCTGATGAACAAGCCGTGGGCCAGTCCCCGGCATGCCCAGCAGTTGGGCCTGCTGACGATGTCGCACGAGGATTGCACCACGATTCCCTTCCTGTGGATGTATGCGCACCGCTTCGCTCTCTACGACCACATCTTTCAGGCCATGTACGGCCCTTCGACGCCGGGCAACATCGATCTGATCGCGGGACAGACGGGACAAACCCAAGCGGCGCGCCATCCAGAGGAGGCGTTTCGCTCCACCGAAGGGAAGGGCGAGCCAGTCGTGGACGACTTGAATCCGGCCTTCGGTCCCTACGCCACGCCCGCGCAGGCCAAAGGTCACTTGCAGTATGACCAGACCTACGCCACCCTGATGCTGACGCTGAGCGGACGCAATGCAACAAAGGTAAAGATCGACACCGACGACGTGAAGGCCGACATCGGTGAGCTGGCCAAGCTGAACCGCCAAGCGGTGCCCTGGGCCTGGTACCAGGAGGGCTTCGGCGACGGCGTCGGCAACAATCACCCTGGCTATGTTACCCACCACAACTCGCCCCAGTATTTCGGATACATTCGTCAGAACCCATCGCTGTGGAGCGGCGAACACGACCTGCTGAACTTCTTCACGATGATGCGGAATCGGCAGCTGCCCGCCAAGAGCGTGGTCTTCATCAAGGGCGGGGACCGGAATCCCTTCGGATGGAAGCCTGCCAATCCCGCGGCGCATAAAATGCTCGGGGATGACGACCATCCCGGCTACTCGGATTCCCAACTGTCCGAGTCGTTGGTGGCCAAGGTGGTGAACGCCGTCGCGCGCAGTCCCTACTGGAAGGACTCGGCCATCGTGATTACGTGGGACGATTCGGAGGGCTTCTACGATCACGTTCCCCCGCCGGCGTTCGAACAGTGCCCGGACAAACACCCCTGCGGCGATGGGCCGCGCGTACCGCTGATTCTGATCTCCCCGTATGCGAAGTCGGGCGGCATCATCTCCAACCCAGGCGATACCGCATCCTTTGCAAAGTTTCTGGACGTGCTATTCAACCTTCCGCCGCTGGCCTCGCTGCCCGACGAGAAACCCTACCTGCCTGAAGGTCCGCGCGACACGCTGCCACAGCTGACGGACCTGCTGGGCGGATTCGATGCGGCGCGGCTCAAGGGAGCCAAGCCGCCGATCCCAGCCGCGGAGGCGGAGATTCCCAACTCCGTGGTGAACCATTTTCCGCCGGCCATGACCTGCAAGGACACCGGCGTGACGCCGGTCCTCATTCCAGGAGCCTCCCTTACCCCCCCCAAGGACTTCACCAATCCCCTGCCGTAAACGGAGATGATGGCGGACGGACCGGGGCCCTGGGATTTCCGTACGAAATGGGGCGCCCCCACGGCGGCTAAGCCGGCTGAAGAAGAGCACGCAAATCGCATGCCCGATCTGCGCGAAATTAACCCCTTCCGGCGCATACTTACCCGAGGTACAAAACTGCTCCGCACCTGAGAGAACGGAGTCACGAAAAGGATCAGAGCCATCGCCGTCTGCGCTACTCCGGAGATCTACCGTCGGGCGCGGCGCATCTTTGCTTGAAACGGATTCTCCGTCTCCCTCTTGGTTTCCTTGGCGGCTCATGCGCCTGTCCGTTACCCCTAAGCTTTGCGGCCTCCCGCTGCAAGGCCCCGTGGGTTCATACGCGCGGAATTGCGCAAGCCCATGATCCGGAGAATGCACAATGCATGGTGCAAAATGGCTCAAAGTGAGCCGTAAAGCCTTTGTTGTCTAATTTCTGCGTGCAATTATATGTCTTTTCAAATATTTACAGGGGCATAAACATACTTGGCTAACCTGAAATTTGTGAGCATATAGTTTCTGTGTCTTCGTGGGCAATTCCGCTATTTCATCCGTTGCAGGATTCGGACGATGCGATTGGCTTTAGCGGTAAAGC
>JAJZNH010000651.1 GCA_021811745.1 Acidobacteriota bacterium | reverse complement strand
GCCGATCACGGCGACATGCTGGGCGATCAGAATCTATGGCGAAAGTCTTACGGATACGAGCAGTCGGCGCACATTCCCATGCTCATGCGCCCGCCCGCGAGCATGAACATGAACGCCGCCGGACGGGTCATGGACAATCCTGTGGAACTGCGCGACATTGTGCCCACGGCGCTGGACGCCGCTGGCGCGCCGATTCCGGAAGCCGTCGAGGGCCGCAGCCTGCTGGAACTGGTGCGAAGCGGCGGCAAAGGCTGGCGCGAGTACATCGACCTTGAGCACAACATCTGCTACAGTCCATCAAATCACTGGAACGGGATGACCGACGGCAAGTGGAAGTATCTCTACCACGCCCAGCACGGAAAGGAGCAGTTGTTTCACCTGGAGACAGACCCGCATGAGCTGAAGGATCTCTCCGGCGCGGCGGAGTACAGCCCGCAGTTAAAGCTGTGGCGCGAGAGACTCGTTGCGCATCTCGAAGAGCGCGGTCCTGACTGGGTGAGGGACGGAAAGCTGGTGCCGAGGCCACAAGGCATGATGCTCTCGCCGAACTTTCCCGGCTACGCTCAGGCGGAGGCAACGCTGAAGCGCGTCGTGCGTGGCGCATAGTGCACAGGCTGATCCAGGGCAGAAAGGACAGCCTTTCAGGCGCATGGGGAAACGTCTGAAAGGGAAGGTAGAATCAGAACCAGGAAGAACGGGGTGCTCCTGGCTTGACAGAGGTCATCGCGCGGAGCTAAACACTGTCGAGAGTAGGCGGACACCGGGCGGTTGCCCGGAGGCCTCATTTGGAGCCGGCGCCACTTCGGTGATCGGCTTGTGCTGTTCGGGATTGCAGGGAGCGCGCTGCTCGCAGCGAAATTCCCCAAGAGTGGAGACCGTATGAACGGAAGACTATCCCGCCGGGCTTTTCTCCGGTACAGCGCGGGCGCAGTGGGCGCCTCTGCGCTCAGCTATCGCACCCTGGCTGAAAGGCCATCTCCTGCTCCGCATGCCGCCACCAGGCTCGTTCAATTCCCTTACGGCAATGTACAACTGCTGGAAGGACCGCTGCTCGATCAGTTCCGTGCCAATCACGCTTACTTCCTTGCACTCAGTGAGGATTCGCTGCTTAAGCCATTCCGCCAGCGCGCGGGGCTCCCTGCGCCCGGCGAGGACATGGGCGGCTGGTATAGCTGGTCCGATGAATTCGACCCGCCGAACAACATGACCGGATATGTCCCGGGCCACTCTTTCGGCCAGTACCTTTCGGCGCTCTCCCGCGCCTATGCGATTACCGGAGACAAGCCGACACAGGCCAAAGTTCACCGCCTTGTGGCAGGCTTTGGCCAGGCTGTGACGCCAAAGTTCTATGCGAACTATCCGCTTCCGGCTTATACCTTCGATAAGAGTAATTGCGGCCTCATTGACGCGCATCAGTTCGCGCAGGATCCGAATGCTCTCGCCGTCCTGGCCCACGCTACGGATGCCGTCCTCCCTTATCTACCGCCGAAAGCGCTTACGCGGCCGGAGATGGCGGCGCGTCCCCACCCGAATATTGCATATACATGGGACGCTGCCCGAGAATTTCTTCCTCGCCTACAAGCGCTCGGGCGATAAACGGTACTTGCAGCTTGCGGAGCGGTTTCTCCTCGACAAGGAGTACTTCGATCCTCTTGCCGCCGGCGAGAACGTACTGCCGCACAAACATGCCTATAGCCACGTCAATGCGCTCAGTTCAGCGGCGCAGGCCTACCTGGTGCTTGGCAGCGAAAAGCATTTGCACGCGGCCCACAATGGCTTTGATTTTGTGCTTGCGCAGAGCTTTGCCACCGGCGGATGGGGACCCAACGAAGCCTTTTGCGAGCCCGGAAGCGGCGTGCTCGGCGACAGTCTCACCGCGACTCACGCCAGCTTCGAAACGCCTTGCGGCTCGTACGGTCATTTCAAGATCGCCCGCTATCTCATGCGCATTACCGGCGACAGCCGTTACGGCGACAGCATGGAGAAGGTTCTATACAACACTGTTCTGGGCGCTAAGCCGCTGCAACCCGGCGGCTTCAGCTTCTATTACTCCGACTACAACAACCACGGAGCCAAGGTCTACTATCCCGAGCAGTGGCCTTGCTGCTCGGGAACTTTTCCGCAGGTCACGGCCGATTACGGCATCAGCTCGTACTTTCATTCACCTGAGGGCATCTACGTCAATCTGTTTGTTCCTTCGCGCGTCAACTGGCGGCAAGGCGGCGCAGACTTGGCTCTTGAACAACGCACGCAGTACCCCTTCGCATCGGAAGTCGAAATACGGATCCACGCCAAGCGCTCCGAAACCTTCGCCATCTTTCTCCGCGTACCGGCCTGGGCCGGCAAAGGTACTTCCGTCTCTATCAACGGCAGCAAGGCAACCGTGGACCTTCATCCCGGCTCCTTTGCATCGCTGCGCCGCGAATGGAAGGACGGTGACCGCATTGAGTACACGATCGACAGGCCGCTGCGCCTGGAGCCGGTCGACGCACAGCACCCCAACACGGTTGCGCTTCTTTGCGGGCCGCTTTCGCTCTTCGCCATCAATTCACCGAAGAGCCGCTTCACCCGCGCGCAGTTGCTGGCCGCCCGGCAAGCCGGACCAGCATCCTTGCATTGGCGGGTCCAATCCGCGGTTGCGCCGGTTGGCTTCCTGCCCTTCACCGCAATCGAAGATCAGCAAACCAGGCTTTATCATGAAGTCTCCGCATGAGGCTGTGCGCGAATGAGATGAGGTGAAATTTGCTGACTGCCGATCACATCGCCGAACTGCGCGCCGCCGTCGGAGACGACGGATTGATCACGGGTAAGAGCCAGTTGCAGACCTACGAATGCGACGGGCTTACAAATTTTCGCGTGCTGCCCGGCGCAGTCGTACTGCCGCGCACGGCGCAGCAGGTGCAGGCGGTGGTGCGGCTCTGTGCCCGGCACAAGATTCCCTTCGTGAGCCGCGGCTCCGGTACCGGTTTGAGCGGAGGAGCGTTGCCGGCGGCGGGCGGTATCGTGATCAGCCTGACGCGGATGAATCGGATCCTTGAGGTGGACATTCCCAACCGGTTTGTGGTGGCGGAACCGGGCGTGATCAATACGCACGTGACGCAGCGCGTCGCTTCCCGGGGATATTTCTACGCGCCCGATCCTTCGTCGCAGTCGGTATGCACGATCGGTGGCAATGTGGCGGAGAACTCGGGCGGAGCGCACTGCCTGAAGTACGGTTTTACCGTGACACACGTGCTGGCGCTGGACGTTGTGCTGCCGTCCGGCGAGCTGGTCCAACTCGGCTCGCCCACGCTGGACGCGCCCGGTTACGACCTGGCCGGTGTCTTTGTCGGATCGGAAGGAACGCTGGGAGTGGCAACCAAAGTTACGCTGCGCATCGTAAAGCGCCCCGAGGTGATCCAAACGCTGCTCGCCGCGTTTGACTCCGTTCAGGCTGCGGCGCAGACGGTCAGCGACATTATTGCGGCCGGAATGCTGCCTTCGGCCC
>JAJZNH010000576.1 GCA_021811745.1 Acidobacteriota bacterium | reverse complement strand
CGACTACTTCCGCGCGGCGGGGATCCCGCTTCTGCGGGGACGCACGTTTACTGAAGCCGATAATGCCAAGGCGCCGCTGGTGGCCATCGTCAACCAGAAGCTGGCCGATCGCTTCTGGCCGGGACAGAATCCCATCGGCAAGCGCATTCGTTGGGGCATGGCGGAGACGCCGACGCCGTGGATGACGGTCGTCGGCGAGATCGCCAATATTCACGACACCAGCGTGGATGAGCAACCGATGTACCAGATTTACCAGCCGTTCGGCCAGAACATAGCCTCCTTCGGTTCGCTGGCCCCGCCGGACTCGCTGAACGCGCAAGGCGGAGGGATCGTGCTGCGCACGTCGCTGCCGCCGGAGAGCATGGAGGCTGCGTTGCGGGCCACAGTGCGCTCCATCGATCCGCTGTTGCCGCTGACGCAGGTGCGATCGATGGAGCAGGCGGTGGGCGAGACGGAGGCGCCGCGCCGCTTCAATGCCGCGCTCATCTCCAGCTTTGCAGCGGCGGCGGTGCTGCTGGCGCTGCTGGGAATTTACAGCGTGATTGCGTTTTCGGCGGCGATGCGCACGCAGGAGATGGCCATTCGGCTGGCGCTCGGCAGCCAGCGCGGAAGCGTGATGCGGCTGATTCTGACGTCGGCCGCCAAGCTGGGGCTGGCGGGCTGTGTTCTGGGGGCCGCGGGCGCGCTGTTTGCCACGCGGCTGATGCGGTCGCTTTTGTTTGAGGTGAGCCCGCTCGATCCGGCGGTGATTGTGACGGCGGCGATCGTGATCTTCGCGCTGGCGCTGGCGGCTTCGCTCGTACCGGCGCGGCGCGCGGCATCGATCGAGCCGATGCAGGCGCTGCGAACCGAGTAACGCAGGGAAGGGGCCAGGAACCTTCGCGTAGGGACCAGGAACAGATGGGGGTGTTGGATTGTGATTGAACTGAAGAATGTCGAACGCAGTTACAAGACGGGCCACACGGAGACGTGGGTGCTGCGGCGCATCGCGATGACGATTGCGCAGGGCGAGTTCCTCACCATCATGGGCCCGTCGGGAGCGGGGAAGTCGTCGCTGCTGAATGTGCTGGGGCTGCTCGACGACGGGTGGCAGGGCGAGTACTGGTTTGCGGAGACGCCGGTGCACATGCTGAATCGCCGTCAGCGCGCGGACCTGGCGCGGCAACGCATCGGCATGGTGTTCCAGAGCTATCACCTGCTCGACGATCTCACGGTGGCCGAGAATATCGATTTGCCGCTCTCGTACAAGAACATCGCGGCGAAAGAGCGGCAGGGAATGGTTGCCGACATTCTTGACCGGTTTCAGATTGTGGCGAAGAAGGATTTGTATCCGAGCCAGCTTTCGGGCGGGCAGCAACAACTGGTGGGGATTGCGCGCGCTGTGGTGCATGCGCCGGCGCTGCTGCTGGCCGATGAGCCGACCGGCAATCTGCATTCCACGCAGGCGCGGGAGATTATGGAACTCTTTCGCGAACTCAACAGGCAGGGGACGACCATTGTGCAGGTGACGCACTCGGACGAAAACGCACGCTACGGCAGCCGCATCGTGGAGTTGCGCGACGGCTGGATGACGCGGGATGAAGCGCTGAACCAGATGGGGGTAGGAACCAAGTGAATCGCTGCCCGGTAACATATTGGAAGAGGAATGCAGGAAGATGGAGCGCAGCCGCAATCGGGGCTGCGGCCGCGCTTGTTTTTTTGAATGCAAATCCGGTTTTGGGCGCGCAGCAGGCAGCCGGACCGGAATCGTCCGCCGCGATTCCGGAGGCTCCGGCGTCGGCGGCGAAGCCGGGCGCGGGAGGGACCCTTTCGCTCGCGCAGCAGATGCAACAACAGCGGCAACAGGCGATCACTTCGCCACGGCCGTTTTATGTGCCGCTGCCGCACTCGCATAATCCACTCTCGCCATACCAGCCGAGCACAGCGCCACCGGTGAGCCTGAGCAACTCGCCGCTGCTGCAGAATCTGATTCGCGACGGAAAGCTGTATATCTCGCTGCGGGATGCGATCAATCTTGCCATCGAAAATAATCTCGATCTGGCGTATTTCCGTTATAACTTCCCGATTGCGCAAATGGATCTTGCCCGCACCAAGTCGGGCGCCCCAGCCAACGGCGTGAACACCAACATTGTGCAGAACACGCAGGGCGGATTCGGCGCCGGAGCGGGGGCCGGAGGGGGAGCCGGTTCAGGGCTCACGGCGGCAGGCGCTGGAGGCATTGTGACTTCTGCCTTAGGCGCGGGCGCACCGGTGCCTTCCTTTGATCCGTACCTCACGTTTCAGGGACTGGTGGACCACACGGTGACGCAGGAAGAGAACATTTTTCAGGTTGGAACGCCGATTCTGAAAAGCAACACGATCCAGGGCTTCGGGAATTACAGCCAGTCGTTTGCACTGGGAACCAACATCAATATTCAATATGGCGGGCAACGGATCACCAGCAACAGCCCGTATAACGTGATTAATCCGACCCTGTATTCCCAGGTGCGCGCGCAGATCACCCAGCCGTTGCTCTCAGGCTTCGGATTGGCCAGCAATGAACGGTATATTCACATCGCCAAACGCAATTTGCAGATCACCGATCTGGCCTTCAAAGCCCAGGTGATTGCGACCGTCACCCAAATCGAGAGCATCTACTGGGACCTTGTGGGCGCCTACGAGGACGCACAAATCAAGGAGCAGTCTTTGAATTTTGCAAAACAGACGCTGGCCGACGACCAGAAGCAATTTCAGCTCAACGCGATTCCGGCCCTGCAAGTGATGAAAGATGAATCTGCCGTAGCTACCAGCGAGGGAAACCTCACTGTTTCGCGCGCCAAGCTGCGTCTGAACGAGCTTCTCCTGAAGGATGCACTGACCAAGAGCGACGATCCGCTGATCGACGAGATGCCGGTTATTCCTCTCGATTTCAAAGGCGTTCCCAATCCCAACGCTTCCAAGACCATTGACGCGCTCATTGTCGAGGCAGAGAAGAACCGTCCCGAAGTCGGTATCTACCAGCAGCAGGCGGAGATTCAGCGCGCCAATCTAAAGGGTGTGAACAGCGAGCTGCTGCCCACACTGAATATGTACGGTTTCTACGCGGGCGCGGGAATCGCCGGACCCAAGAATCCATACTGCGATCTCAATCCCGCGCAATGCGCGACCACGCTGCCCAACGATTTTCCCAGCATGTTGCAGAACACCTTCAACTACTCCGCGCCGGAATACCAGGTGGGCATGACGCTGCAGATCAACCTCCGCAACCGCATGGTCAAGGCCGATCAGTTCCGCGCGGTGCTCCAGTACCGGCAGAGCCAGATCACCTACCAGCAAGAGCAGAAGGGGATCCGGTTCGATGTGCGCAACGCGAAATACGCACTGGAGCAAGCCGAAGCTGGGGTACAGGCTGCGCAGCAGGCGCGCGATCTGGCCGAGCGCACCTTCGAGATCACGAAGCAGGAGCAGAAGCTCGGCGCCAAGTCCAGCTACGATACCCTCTCGGCTGAAAACGATC
>JAJZNH010000277.1 GCA_021811745.1 Acidobacteriota bacterium | reverse complement strand
CTTGTGGGGACTGTGCGCCTGCTTTATCTTTCTGCGGTGGCGCAACCTCTATCCGCTGGCGGCCGCTCATGCCATCCTGGGCGTGGGTGTCGCGGTTACGGTTCCTCCCGCAGCGATTCACCATATGCGCGTCGGACTCGGCTACCTGACCTATCACCAGCACCGTCACTTGAGCAAAAGTCCCCAGACCGTATCAACCGTCGCATGTGTGATAGCGGACGCCCCGACCCTGCGTTGCGAGCGCCAGGATCTGCCGTAAAAGATACCCGCCAGCGCAGCCAGCAGAACATAACGCCAATTGAAGTTTGTGGTCCGCTTGTTCCAGTGTGCCAGGCCGAAGATCGCCGCCGTCACCAGCAGCGCCGCAGTGCGGCTGATGCGCCGTTCCAGCAGGTTCTGGAGCCATCCCCGGAAAAACAGTTCCTCGGGGATGGCGATGAAGAGAAAGGTGAAAAGATAGGCGCCAATCGCCCAAAGCGGCGACGGCCAGAATGGGTGCAGGTGCAGGAAGCCCAGCCCCAGCCCCAGCGGGATGGCGATCGGCGCATAATAGCAGAACTCGCGCAGGCCGATGCCGGCGTCACGCCAGCGCAGGCGCAGATCGAAACCCACGCCATCGAGATGCCGCACGCCGAGAAAGCCGTAGATGCCCGCATCCAGCAGCAGCATCTTGCCTGCGGCCGCCAGCCCGTGCGGCCAGGCAGGCTCAAGCCAGCGCAGATCGACGGCCAGCCCCAGTACCGCCAGAATGAGATAGTCGCGCCAGTTTCCTCGCGCGTCAGGATCGGCGCTTCGCGCCTGGCTGAGCAGGACCGCAATGGCAACCGGCAGCAAGGCGTAAAGCGCCAGCCAGGCCCACCGGAAGTCGCCCAGGGAGACGGTGATGAGCGCATAAGGAACGCAGAGAAGCGCCGGGCCGCCGAGGCGCGCGAAGCGCGGCAAGGCGTCCGCCAGAACCGTTACGCGGGCAGGAAAGAAAGCCGCGCCCAGCATCGGCAGCAAAATCAGAAGGGCCGCGAGGATCACTTCCGGCCGAAGAATGGAGTGCAGGATCATTGAGGAAACTCGGCAGCCCGGGGCACCTTCTTTGGACGGAAAAGCCACGTAAGCAGAAGCAGGAACAGTATGCCGCCGGTGGTGAACTTGAGCCAGACGGGAGCATGGGAAGGAGAGAAGAAACCCTCCAGGCAGCCAGCGACAATCAGGAGCGGGATAATGCCGGAGACGAGATGTGTAGCCTCAATTCCGCCGCGGGCAACGGACTCCTTCCAGCGCAATTCACCCGGAAAAAGCATGGCGTGCCCCAGCCGGAATCCCGCTCCGCCGGCAATGATGATCGAGGGCAGCTCCAGCGAACCGTGCGGAGCAACAAAGCTCCACAAGGCCAGCGACATGCCG
Source organism: Acidobacteriota bacterium (assembly GCA_021811745.1). The sequence goes on along the minus strand of JAJZNH010000277.1, from coordinate 2,107 downwards.
AATTGATGGCAGGCCGCGCCAATCACACCCAACATCATTCCGTTCGTATAAAGATAGAAGAAGGTTCCCAGTCCAAAAACAATGCCGCCTGCAAAGGTGACAAAGCTGACGGCAAGATTGTTGGTCATAATAGCGCTGGAGGCCAGAGGCGCGATGCTGATGACAGATTCGGTCCACATCTGGTGGCGCTCCATTGTCGCAATCATCTGCGGGCCGACGAAATGACGCATGAACTCGGGCCGGGCATTGGTAATCACAGCGCCCAGTACGCCCCAGGCCACAGAAACCGCCAGCGCCGCCAGCACGTAGCGGAGCTGGCGCTGAAAGATGGCGGGATAGTCGTCGCGGAGGAAGCGAAAAAGCGCAAACAAATTGGTCTTGCGGCCGGAATAGATGATATGGTGAGCGCGGGCAAGTAACTGATTCACATACTGCGCATGAGCGCGTGCGGTGGGGTCCCGGCGCAGCACGGAAAGGTCGGCCGCCATCTGGCGATAGAGCAAGGCCATCTCGCGCAGTTCGCCGCGAGAAAGCCGGGCGAGGCCCTGTGAGCCGCCTTCGCCGGACGACTGCGATAACAACAATGCCAGCCGGTCCCAATAGGGCCGTCGTTTCGCGATCCACTGGTTGGAGAGAATGTGCGCCATGAACCCGAGTTCTGACCAGCATAGCGCAGATCAGCGTAACCGGGATCGGATAAACCCGGATCCGCTTAGCCCAGACCAGCTTAGTATCGACACGCCCGAACTTATCGCCATCCAGATGCCGCTGGCCGGCATCGGCAGCCGGTTCATTGCGCTCATGGTCGATTACCTGATCTGGGGCGCGGGAATCGCGGTTCTGGCCCTGATCTTCCTTTTCCTGTTGCCCGGCATCGTGGCTTTCTCCAAGAAATCCGCGCAGTGGACTGTGGCGCTCGTCATCTTTGCCGTCTTCGCGTTCAACTGGGGCTACTTCACGCTGTTTGAGGCATTCTGGAACGGACGCACTCCCGGCAAGCGCGTGGCGCGCATCCGCGTCATCCAGCGCTCTGGCAGGGGCATCGGGCTCTTCGAATCCATGGCGCGCAACCTGGTGCGGTATGTCGATCAGCTTCCCGGCTTTTATGCCGTCGGGGTAATCGCGATGTTCGCCACGCGCCAGCACCAACGCCTGGGCGACCTGGCCGCAGGCACGCTGGTGGTGCATGACCGCGAAGAGGAGGCTCCGCTATGGAGCGAGACCGGTGCGCGCACCTTCACGGCGCAGGTCTTCACGCCAGTCGCGCTGCCGCCAGAGCCGCAGGCCGCGCTCACGCTGCCGGCGAGCGGCATTGCCAAGCTCTCCGCGGCCGATCTGGAAGTGCTGGAAAGCTTTATCGCGCGCCGGTTGGACATGAGTCTGGAGACACGTCAGGCTCTGGCCCAGCGGATTGCAAAGGCTATCCAGGCAAAATCAGGACTCGTGCCTCCGGCAGAGGTCAGCGTGGAGACCTTTCTCGAAGCCGTGGCGCGGCAACTGCGGGATGTGGCACGCATGCGGTAGCGCGGAACTTCTTCCGGCCCGGTTTCTAACTGACCTTTGACTCCAGGAAGTCCAGCGCAGCCGCTTCGTCCTCGATCTCAACCCGCAGGCGCGCGGTTTTGAGCGGCAAGGACTCAGGGATGGAGGCAAAAAGTCCACCCAGCCGCATGAGGTCCTTTTCCGTGGTGATGATCGCAGCCGCTCCGGCATGGCGCGCAACGGCCTGGATGCGGCCGATCTCGCGCGCGGTGTAACGGTGGTGGTCGGGAAAGGCAATGCGGGCGGCGAGGCGCAGGCCGGCAGCTTCCAGCCCGTCGAAGAACTGCGCCGGCCGCGCAATGCCGCAGAGGGCTGCGGCTGGTCCGGCAACCTCATCCGCAGGCGGCACCTCCATGTGGCGGCGCAGGCGCCAGATCGGCCCGTCCCACCCTCTCGCGCGCAGTTTGGCCTCAACCCACTGCGGATCGCCGTCGGCTGGAATGACGATGATGGTGGCTCGGCACAGGGCCGAAAGCGGCTCGCGCAGGTTGCCGGCGGGCAGCAGACGGTCTTCGCAGTCCTCGCGGCTGAGCAGCAAGATATTTACGTCGCGGTGGAGCTGGCG
>JAJZNH010000131.1 GCA_021811745.1 Acidobacteriota bacterium | reverse complement strand
GGTGGGCGAAGTGACGATGCCGGCCGTGCGCGGAAAGGCCGGCAAGGGACGCTTGCGGGCGGCGTCGAAGAGGCCTTCGTCTTTAAGGCGCTGCTTGAGCTGCTCGAAGGCAAGCTGCAACGATCCCGCGCCGACCGGCTCCATGGTTTCGGCCGCCAGTTGCATCTGGCCGCGCTGCTCGTAGACGCTGATGCGACCGCGCACCAGGACGTGAAGGCCGTCCTCTGGGCGAAAGCGGAGAAGCATCGCCTGGCGCCGGAAGAGGACGACGGGAAGCTGAGCTTCTGCGTCCTTCAGCGTGAAATAGACGTGGCCGGATGGTGCGGGCCGGTAGTTGGAGATTTCGCCCTCAACCCACACGTCGGCGTACTCGCGCTCGACCAGCTCGCGGACATGGCCGACAAGCTCGCTGACCGGCCAGATGCGGCGGGTCGGAGCCTCATCCGCAAAAAGGAAATCGAGCTGGGCCGAGATGGCACGCTGGGACGGCATTTTCTTCAAGTAAGTGTAACTGCTTCTCTGAATCGGGAGTTTGAAAAATGAACCGTGATCCTGTCTCGCAGGCCGGCGCTCCTCTATGGAGAAGCGACGCCTGGCGCTGCCATTTCGCTTTCAAATTTCCTGACGTATAAGTGCATCAGGCTCGCGCCACTGTACCTTGCCACCAAGACGCGGAGTGCAGAGTGCGCGAGCCCGTCATGCCGGATGCTGGCGCCTATTTGCCGGTATAGGCAACGCGCCAGATGGAGTTCGAGCCGTCGTCGGTAACCAGCAGCGAGCCGTCTGGCGCCACGGTAACACCTACCGGGCGGCCCCAGACATTGCCATCGGGCAGTACGAAGCCCGTGACGAAGTCCTCGTACTCGCCGGTGGCGTGGCCGGTCTGGTGCAGCGGCACACGAATCACCTCATAGCCGGCGCGAATGGCCTTATTCCAGGATCCGTGCTCGCTGGCGAAGATATCGCCGTCATACTCTGCCGGGAACTGCTTGCCGGTGTAGAAGGTCATTTCGAGCGAGGCGTTATGCGGCTGCAGCAGCACGTCCGGCGTGATGACCTTGTTCTTCAGTTCGGGATGTGTGCCGGGGTGGCGCGGGTCCTGGTGTCCGCCGATGTACCACCACGGCCAGCCATAAAAGCCGCCCGGTTGCACATGGGTGATGTAGTCGGGCACCAGGTTGTCCCCCAACGCATCGCGCTCGTTCACGGAGCACCAAAGCTCGCCGGTCGTTGGATTAATGGCCAGCCCCACAGGATTGCGGATACCGTATGCATAGATGTGCATGCCGGAGCCATCGGGATTGAAGGCGAGAATGTCGGCACGATCCTTCTCCGCGGGATGCGTATCCGGGTCATCCACGTTCGAGCCGGAGCCGACCGATGCAAACATCGTCTTGCCGTCCGGCGAGAAGCGGATGTCGCGCGTGATGTGACCGCGGCCGTTGCTGGGCAGATCCGCGATGTGCTGCGCCGGTCCGCGTGCCTTCAAATCGCCGTTCTCGTACGGGAAGCGCACCACGGCATTGGTGTTGCCCACGTACACCCATTGGGGGTTGGGACCAAGTGGATAGAAGGCAATGCCGAACGGCTGATTAAGGCCCGTGGCGAAGGTGCTGGTGAGCTTCGGCTTGCCATCCGGCGTGATCCCACGGAAGACCAGAATGCGGCCGGGCCCGGCTTCGGCGACGAAGAAGTCGCCATTGGGCGCGGTGCGGATGAGGCGTGGATTCTCAAGGTCGGCCGCGTAAAGCTGTACCTTGAACCCCTCGGGGGCCTGCGGCCACACATTCGCGGGCCGGGGAACCAGTCTTGGTCCGTTGCCGGCAGACGCAGTGGCAAAGGGGGCGGGAAGATCCGCCACCGTGATCTTGCGGGTGGTTCCTGGCTTCTCAAAGCGGAAGTCAGTAAATGGCGGCTTGGGCGGCGGCGCATTCAGCGCGCCTGAAGCGTCCGCTCCGCTGCTGGCTGGGGCGCCCTCAAGTGCGCCTTGGGTGTTTTTCAGGTTTTTCAGATAGGTGACGACCTGCCACCGCTCCTTTTCAGGCAACGCCTTCCAGGAGGGCATTCCATTCATCAGGTCGCCGCGGGTGATGTACCAGAAGATTTCGCCGGGTTTCGCCGCTTGTACCGGCCCTTTTGTGAGCGCGGGAATGATGCCTGTTCCCTGGGCGTTCTGGCCGTGGCAGGCGGCGCATTTCTGAACGAAGACCGTGCGGCCGGCCTCGGCGTTCTGCTGGCCGGTATAGGGGTTCGTCATTGCGGCAGCGGACGCAGGCGCGTTATGAAAGCGTGGGGTTTGAGCAAACAAAAGCGCCGCAAGAGCGGGAACAGCGGCGATGGAAGCAATGAGCACTCGGGTTGAAGCAGATTTTGCGGGCTTCAAAGGTCTTTCCTCCATGGGGAATGGAATTCATATTCCGGCCCCGCGCGGTACAGGGGATGCAATTGAATCCCCCGCGGCCCGACCGAGACCATGGGTGCTACTTCCAGCTTACTCGCGATTTGCGACGAGGATGCGCAGCTCAGCGGCAAGCGAAGCGAGTTGCGGGCCGTTTACGACGCCGGGACCGTCTTCCCGGGCGTAGAGAGTCTCGCATTCACGGGCCAGCGCAGTTCCTTTTTCAAGACCGAAGGAGCCAAGGACGCCCGCCAGTTTGTGCGCTGCCGAGATGGCTTCCTCGCGCTGCTGGGGCGTGAGCGCGCCACCGGAGCAGACTCGGGCAGCAGCGTCTTCAAGAACGTTGACCCGAGCCAGTATCTCGGCGAGGTGCCTGCGCCATAGCTGATTGATCGCCTGGCTCAGTTCGGGATGTGCGGCTGGGTCCATGATTGGGCGCGGTTCAATTCCAGCCGAGCACGAGGGCGATTTCGTTGGAGAGCGTGAGCGGATCGAAGGGCTTGAAGAGGACGGCCTCGACGCCCAGGTCCGCGAATCGCCGTTGGTCGGTGCTTTGCACTTTGGCGGTGAGCAGAAGGACGGGAATGTGCGCCGTGGAGGGGTTCTTACGCAGCTCGCGAAAGGTGGTGGGGCCGTCCATCCCGGGCATCATCACGTCGAGAAGAATGGCGTCTGGCTGATGTTCGGCGGCGCGGGCCAGGCCCTGCGGGCCCGAACTGGCCATCACCACCTCCCATCCGGCAACGGTTTCAAGGCTAAGAGCGGCGACCTGGCGTATGTCCTCTTCGTCGTCAATGATCAGAATTTTGCGTGCCAAGCTGGGCCGCCTCCAAATTTATTGTGGGATGCCGTGGCAGCGGTGTCGATGGCCACTGAGCATCAATTTACTGAAGGGGTAACGAATTGAGCAATGAGAAGTGGAAGCGGGAGCCTGATCAGGAGACGGCTGATGGCAGTTCCTCCGCTTCAAAAATGGTTGCTTCGGATGGTTCACGGCTCTCATGCGCTGGCCCCGCTGCCTGCAACGGCACGCTGTTCAGAGCGCCTCAGCCGTGCTGCGGCGCAACCGGAGTTTCAGAACCGGCCTCGGTCAGAACGATGTTTCCCAG
>JAJZNH010000754.1 GCA_021811745.1 Acidobacteriota bacterium | reverse complement strand
GAAGCCTCGCGGGTAGTGTCTGAAAAGTGCGTGTATAGCTCTTAATGGTCCAGCTTAGCTTTGAGGGCATTCCAACCAGCGCCATTCAGGTATTTGGAAAGATCCAGCTTAGGATTCTCATAGGTGTCTCTTGCAATCTTGACCAGATCCTCGTTTCTAAGCGTTCTGGTCTCCCAGCATTTGCTCTTTTTTGTGGATGTGAGGTAAACCTGCAAGTTCTCTTTATGGCCGTAAATCTCGTCCATGTGCCACCGCAGTTTCACCGTTGGGATAACTATAAAATCAGGCTTATTACTTGCGAATCCCGGCAACACAAACACCCAGAATTCAGCCTCTGAACGATCGAGCTTCACCCGGCTCAACGTGAACCAACTGTGGCAGCTTAATTGTTTCCGCAATTCGGCAGACTTTCCGGGTAGGAAATCTTTGCCGAATTTCACTTGAAGCGAGACTGTTCGTTGGTTTTTCTTGTCAGTGACAAGCAAGTCTATGCCAGTGTCCTTCGACGGAGTCCACACATTCCAGCGCTTTCCGAAGGTTCGCTCAATGTAATCTCCTACCAGGTATTCCCCGGCATGGATCGTAAACATTGGTCTCATGGGGAGACAGTATAGCGCGGATGTGCGCCAGCCGTTCTCCTTATACGCACATCTCAGGCGCTACCGTACCGCGGAAGAAGCCGGACAGTGACGAAACGCGGCCAGACCGCTCGCCGCGCCTTGCACGGGCGAGTTATGATGTTCCGCGAATTCCAAAGCAATGTGGAAGGGCATCGGCACGGGAGGACATGGGAATGAGGATTCACTTGACAAGGCACAGCAGCACGGCTGTTCTGACGATTCTGGCTGGTGCCTGTTTGCTGGTCGCGCTGCCTGCCGGAGCTGCCCAGGCCGGCACGTCCGCAGCCGCGCGTGCGTGGATGAACCGCTCACTCATTCCGCTCCAGCGCGCCAATCTGCTGCTGAAGCAGATGACCCTCGACGAGAAGATCACGATGGTGCATGGCGTTGTGCCGCGGCCCATTGAGGGCTACATCGGCTACGTGCCCGGCAATGCGCGCCTGGGCATCCCCGCGCTGAAGCTGGCGGACGGCCGCGCCGCGGTCGGCAACGGCGCCACGGACATTACGCTGCTCCCCGCGCCGATCGCTGCCGCCTCCGGCTGGGACGTCAACGTCATGGGCGAGTTTGGCCGCGTGCTTGGCCGCGAGCAATGGCTCAAGGGCACGAATGTCGAGCTGGGTCCGTCTATCGACGTGGTGCGCGTGCCCGAGTGGGGTCGAACCTTTGAGAGCTACGGCGAAGACCCCTACTTCAATGGCCGCATGGCGGTGGCCGAGATCAAAGGCATCGAGAGCCAGGGCCCCATTGCCGACGCCAACATGTACGCCACCATGAACCAGGAGAGCAACCGCTTTCGTGAAGACTCGATCGTCGATGAGCGCGTGCTCCAGGAAGTGTACCTTGAGCCATTCCGCGCGGCCATCGAGGAGGGCCACGTGGGCACGGTGATGTGCGCCTACGTCAAGACCAACGGCACGTACTCCTGCGAGAACCCTTACCTTCTCCGGGACGTGCTCCGCAAGCAATGGCACTTTGACGGCTGGGTGATGAGCGACTGGGGCGCGACGCACTCGACCGTTGCCGCGGCCAACAACGGCCTTGACCAGGAGATGCCCGGCAGCCGCTACTTTGGCGATGCGCTCAAGACTGCCGTCCAGAGCGGACAGGTGAGCATGGCCACGCTCGACGAGCATGTGCGCAACATCCTGGTGCCTATCTTCCGGCAGGGGCTCTTCGACAGGCCGCAAGCCGGAACCTGGGACTCCTATGCGCGCAGCCCCGAGCGCGACGCCTTTTCGCGCCATGTGGCGGAGCAGGGCACGGTGCTGCTGAAGAATGAAGGAGGCATTTTACCGCTCGCTGCCGGGACCTCGGTCGCCGTCATCGGCGAATCCGGCGGCGTCGCGCCCAAGATCGAGGGCGGCGGCAGCTCCGGCGCGAATCCGCCGTACATCATTACGCCGTCTGAGGCTATCCAGAAGCGCTCAGGCGCTCAGGTTTCCTACGCCGACGGCAGCAACACCGAGGCCGCAGCCGAGTTTGCCCGCGGTGCCGGCATCGCCATTGTCTTCGTGCATACCGAGGAGAGCGAAGGCCGCGACCGGCCTGATTTGAAGCTGCCCGGCAACCAAAATGCTCTCGTCGAAGCCGTTGCCGCCGCGAATCCGAGGACGATCGTGGTGCTCAACACGGGCGGCCCGGTACTCATGCCCTGGGCAGACAAGGTGGCCGGCATCGTTGAAGCGTGGTACCCCGGCCAGGAGGACGGTAACGCACTCGCAGCCATCCTCTACGGCGATGTGGATCCCTCGGGCAAGCTGCCGCTTACCTTTCCGCGCAGCGCCGAGGCGCTTCCCACCGCTTCACAGGAGCAGTGGCCCGGGGTCAACGGCCTTTCACACTATACGGAAGGGCTCAACGTCGGCTACCGCTGGTACGATGCCACTCACACCGTGCCGCTCTTCCCCTTCGGCTTCGGCCTCTCCTACACCACTTTCCGCCTCAGCCACATAGTCGTCGCACCCCAAAAGCCCGCGGCGGCAGAAACGTCAGCGCTGGTCCGCGTCGACGTGGCCAATACCGGCAGGCGCGCAGGAGCTGAAGTCGTCGAGGTCTATGTCGGTCATCCCGCCGCCGACGGCGAGCCGCTGCATCTGTTGCGTGGCTTCGCCAAGGTCGAGCTGCAGCCCGGCGAAACCAAACCTGTCAGCATCACACTCGATGCGCGGTCTTTCTCGATCTATGATGCCGCCGCGCATCGCTGGACCTTCCGCCCCGGCACTTACGAGATTCTGGCCGGCACATCCTCTCGCGATTTACCGCTTCACCAGAGCCTGGTAGTTCGCTAAAGCCGCGGACGCTCAGCGTCTCTGCGCTTCATGTTGATGATTTCAGATGCCGAATTGGACAAGATTTTATGGCAGCTCGCCGGAGGAGGGTTTCATGGTGAAGAGATTATGCGGAGTTGCACTGTGGGCCGCAGGCCTGATTGTCGTGGCATTATCACTTGGCACTACGAGGCTCTGTCCGCCGAAGCCGAAGTTTGCGATCAACTATGACGAGAGCAAGGCGGGCAACTACACACTGCCCAATCCGCTCGTCCTGCAGAATGGCGAGCGGGTCCGCGATGCTGCCACCTGGACGGAGAAGCGCCGGCCTGAGCTGATTCATTTGTTTGAGGAAAACATCTATGGCCGCACGCCGCAACGCCGGTTGCCTGGCCTGCACTGGAAAGTCTTCAACGTGGACCGCCATGCGCTCCATGGCCTGGCAACCCGCAAGCAGGTGATGATCTACTTCACCCGCAACGAAGATGGTCCGAAGATGGACATGCTGATCTATATCCCCAACAGCGCGCGCAAGCCGGTTCCGCTGTTCCTGTGCATGAGCTTTGCGGGGCTGAACACAATTGTCAACGATCCCGGGATTGAGGCTGGAGAGGTGTGGAGCTTTACG
>JAJZNH010000893.1 GCA_021811745.1 Acidobacteriota bacterium | reverse complement strand
GGACACCGAGCGCGCGGGCGAAGCACGGCTCCAGCAGCGCAGCAGAAGCTTCGTCCAGCGGCGTACAGCAGTTCGATATGCTGTGGCCGCGCTCCAGGCGCAGCCGATAAGCCAGAGATGGCTCGCGCCATAGGAAGACATGGGCAAAAGCCGCCATGCCTATATCGGCAAAAGCAGTGCGGATCTCGTCGCGGTGGTGGTCCGGAAAGTTGTAGCCCCGGCGCCAGGATTTCCGCTGTTCCCCGGCGTCGAACGCGCACACCTTGGCAAATACCCGCCTAAGTTCATGTCCCGCCTGGCATTGCTGACGCCCTTTGCTTTCATTTGCCTCCCTTGATTTCGCGTGCTAAACTTTGGCTCTTAAAATTGCGATCGTAATCGCTAAAGCTCGGGTCATTAATACGATGGAGGCCGTGATGACTTTGGTACTGGCTCGAAAACAGGAAGCCGGTGCGCCCAGGAGCGACGGTATAATTCGCCCCGGAATGAAAGACACGTCAAGCCCGGAGGCTGAGCTTGTTAGCCGCGTTGTCGCCACACCTGCATTTACCCGTTCGGTACTTCTCACCAGATTTCTGCTATACGTCTGCGACCGCAAATTCAGTGGGCACGACGATGAAATCACCGAGTACCAAATCGGAGTGCATGCTCTTGGCCGCCCCGCATTTTACAATCCCCGCGAAGACAACATCGTCCGTAACTACGCCCGGATTCTACGCAGGCGCCTTGATGAATATTTTGAGGGTGAGGGACGCAGCGAGCCGCTGCGTATCGTCATCCCGGTTGGCCATTATGTTCCTGTCTTTGAACCCAATCATCCTGCAGCAAGCACGTCCTCCGCTGCTGACCGACATCCGGCCGATTCCACTCCCGTATTGATCTCCGAACCGGTGCAAGCCATGGCTGGGAAATCGGTGTGGCACCGTCTGCGCGTGGTTGCGATTCCCCTCACGGTTTTGCTCGCAGCAGCCACGGCACTTCCTCTGTACCATCTAATACATCTACATCGCGCACCATCCAACCATAGCGACGACGTGTTTTGGAAGCAGGTCTTTGATCGCAATCGTGCCACATACCTGGTTCCCGGAGACAGCGGCTTGGCCATGATGCAGGACATCACAGGTAAAGAAATCCCCTTGAGCGACTATATTGCCGGCAATCTAGACGAAAAGTTCCATAATTTCAATCTGGCGGCAGCACACAGAGGAACCAAATACGGATTCGATCGCATCTCCAACCTCACCAGCAAAGCCGATCTTTCGATTGCCACAGGAATCGAAAGACTCGCCCAACTTTATGGAGGACAGCTCAGAATTTGTTACTCGCGATACATGAACATGGAGAACTTCAAAGACTCCAACGTCATTCTCGTTGGTGGGCCGCGCGCCAATCCGTGGGTTGAGCTGTTCGAACCGGAGTCGAACTTCCATATGAACTTGGCAATGCACGGCGATAGCATTGACTGCGACAGGCCCAGTTTCATCAATGAGCACCCTCAGTCCGGCGAGCAAGCAAGCTACGCAAGCCAGGTCGACGGCACCCCGCCTCGCACCTACGCGCTCATCTCGTATCTGCCTGAGACGAACGATTCAGGTCGTGTGCTACTGCTAGAGGGACAGGGCATGGCGGGCACTCAAGCTGCGGGAGACTTCCTGATGGATCCGCATGCGATGGAGCCCATCCTGAATAAGGCGCAAAGCCACGATGGCAGTATCGGTCCATTTGAGGTGCTGATCGAGGCGCGTATCGTTGGCGCAAACGAAGCACAATCACGCATCGTGGCCGAGCGATTCGGAGTTACTAAGAATTCCGATTAAGGGCGGACACGCTACATCTGGACCAGCTCAACGCCTGCCTTGGCAAACTCTTCCTCAATCCTGGCGACGGAGCCATTTAGGTCAATCGCCCTGCAGGCATCGCGGATGACAACTGCCCGCATGTCAAGGCGGCGCGCATCGAGAGCGGAATAGCCGACGCAGTAGTCATAGGCCAGGCCCGCGATGAAGACGCGTTTGAGTTTGCGCTCACGCAGGTAACCCCCCAAACCGGTTGGGGTGGCGCGGTCATTCTCGAAAAACACGGAATAGGAATCAATGAGCGGGTCAAAACCTTTGCGCAGAATCAACTCCGCTTGCGGCAAATGCAGCAAAGGGTGGAAGTCCGCGCCTTTGCTGCCCTGGATGCAGTGATCCGGCCACAGGGTCTGCGTTCCATAAGACAGTTCGATCTGCTCAAACGGCCGCTTGCCGGGATGGCTGGAAGCAAACGATGTGTGGCCGGCGGGATGCCAGTCCTGAACCAGAACAATGTGCTCGAACCGCGGCGCTACCCGATGGATGACCTCAATGACTGCATCGCCGCCGGGAACGGCGAGCGCCCCACCGGGACAGAAATCGTTCTGCACGTCAGTGACGATGAGAACATCGTGAGCAGTGATCCGCATCGAACCTCCCCTTCCACAATACTCGAATTGGAGAAGGTGGCGCCGATCTCCAGGTCGGGTCGCCACGGCGACTGCGGGTTTCCTGGCCCGCGCATGCAACCCGGCGGCGTGAACGCCACTGTACAGCCGGTCAGGAGACCATCGCTACAAAGGGTCAAATCCAGTCACGGAGCTAGGCCAGGAGCACTTCGACCCCGTTGCGGGCGAGCAAGTCAACGTAACCAGGCGCCAGATCTCGGTCGGAGATGACGAGATCGGCAGCATTCAGCGGAGCTACCGGAATCATACCGCCGCGACCGAACTTGGTGCGGTCGGCAACAATGATCACTTTGCTGGCAACCTCGATCATCTTCTGCTCGGAGCCGACCACCAGCGTGTTGTTGTTGCTGAAGCCAGTCTCAGAGATGCTGCCGATGCCCATGATGACAGCATCGGCGCGAATCCCGCTCAGCATCTGTTCGCAGAATGGCCCCAGCATAACGCGCAGACGCGGATCAAGGTAACCGCCGGTCAGAGTCAGCTCCATGTTGCGCAGCGATTCCAGAACTTCGGCGATGGGCAGAGAGTTGGTGATAATGTGCAGGGATTTCGTGGTCAGTTCGCGAGCAACGGCTGCAACCGTAGAACCGCCATCGAGGATAACGGTCTGGCCGTCTTCAATCAGGCTGGCCGTAAGCCTGGCAATCCGCTCTTTTTCGTCGCTGAAGCGCACGCTCTCAACGGCATAGTCAAAGGCGCGGCCAGACGCGGGCTGAAGCGAGACGGCGCCGCCATAAACACGCCGCAGCACCTTCTCTTCTTCCAGAAGGTCGAGATCGCGGCGGACGCTGGACTCGGAAGCGTCCAGTTCCCTGCAAAGAGTCTCCACGTCAAGGAAGTCCCTGGACTCGAGCATCTGGCGGATTCTAAGTTGCCGTTCAGCAGCTTTCATCGTTTCCTGGCTTGGAACCTGGTCTTCCTTATCCGACGGCGGATCAGAGGAATCGCCATCGATTAGCGAGTAACCTTTATTTCGCGCCGATGGTTTCCATGACCGCATCCGTGACTGACTTCACAAGCGCTTCCAGGTCGGGATCTGA
>JAJZNH010000934.1 GCA_021811745.1 Acidobacteriota bacterium | reverse complement strand
AACTACCCGAAAGGCCGGACATCGCAATGGAGTGAACTTCACAGCAGACCGGCCCCCTTCCGCGAAAGACCGGAGGGGAGCAAGAGCCGCTACTTGCCCGGCTTGGCGGGTGCGGAGATCGGGGCGGATTTCGTGCCATCCAGGACTGAGTGCGTGCCGGTAGAGCGCTCATAGAGGACAACCAGGATAACGGAGGTGCACATGAAGATGACCGCTGACCAGGTGGTGAGCCGGGTGAGCACGTTGGCTGCGGCGCGTGGGCCGAAGGCGGTCTGCGATCCCTGGCCGCCGAAGGCGCCTGCCAGGTCAGCCGAGCGGCCCTGCTGAATGAGCACAACGCCGATCAGGAAGAAGCACACGAGCACGTGCACGACAATGACGAAGTAAAACAGAATCTGCATCTTTCAACTGCTTTCGATAAGATCCGCATGCTGCGGAGTCGGGAATCTTTGGTGCGGAAGGCGGGACTTGAACCCGCATGCCTCGCGGCGCCACCCCCTCAAGATGGTGTGTCTGCCAATTTCACCACTTCCGCACACTTGTAACCCTCTGAGTATAACAAACGCCGGGGCGCCGGGAAACGGCGGTTGCGCGGCTGCCAGAGGATAGAAAAGTGGCTCAGAACGAAGGGGATAGCTTAACGCGCCTGATGTGGCGTTGCGCCGGCCATCTTCTCGCGCATTCGTGTTTCGGCGGCATCGCTCCAGTACTTGGCCCTGAGCTGGATGAAGACCGATGAGTAGGGAACGGTCATATTGGTTTTCAGAATCAGCACCTTGAAGCTTTTGCCGGTTTCGCCGATCTCGGCAATGACCTTGTCGTGCAGCTCGGAGTGCACATGGTAGCCACCGAGAAGCGCGCCGATTTGCGCCCGGTACGCAGAAGCTCCGGGAGCGTCCTGGTCGGGGACGAAGGGCAACTCGGCATCCATGAAGATGTAGGGGCGAACATGAATGGAGTGGTTGACCGTGTTCAGAACGTAGCGAACCACGTCGAGCTGGTTGGCATTCGTCTCGATTGTCTCGATTCCCGGAGAAACCTGGAGCGGATAAGCCGAATCGACGATGAGAATCCAGTTGCGGTGGCCGAGCAAGGGCAGCTCGGTGGCAACCCTGGCCTTCCACCCGGAGAGCGCGGGAGCCGGGGCGGCGCAGGCAATTACTGCCGTGAACATAAGACTGAGGACGGCGAGAGCTTTGCTCATCGAGAGACGACCCTCCATGGAAAAAGTAGATGAAGCGGGCGGCAGGCACCTGCTCGTTCGGGGCGTGCGCCGGGCCCGTGCGAAGCGCCGGTGAGCGCCGCAAAGGACAGGAGCAGTATACGCGCTGGCGAAAGCCTCGCATATACGCTTCTTATTGAATCCGCTCAAAGCGGAAACCCGCCTCGCGCAGAGCGTGGCTGATGGCGGTGATGTGCGCGGCGCCGCGTGTTTCCAGGGTGACGTCGATGACGGTTTCACCCAGGCTCACGCCATAGTACGCGCGGTTGTGAACGGTCTCGACGATGTTGGCGCGTTCACGGGCCAGAATCTGCGTGAGCGCGTGCAGTGCTCCGGGACGATCCTGCAGGTAGACGCGGATGCGCAATAGACGGCCGTCTTTGACCAGGCCGCGCTCAATGATCTTGGCCAGCAGTGTGACGTCGATGTTGCCGCCGCAGACCAGCACCACGGTGCGGCGATGGCGCAGGTTGGTTTTGGATTGGACCACGGCTGCCAGGGCAGCGGCTCCGGCTCCCTCGGCCAGAGTCTTTTCATGCTCCAGCAGCATGAGGATGGCGCTGGCGATCTCTTCGTCGTCGACGGTCACAATTTCATCCACGTAGCGCGTGACCAGAGGGAGGGTCAGGTCGCCGGCGCGGCGCACGGCGATGCCGTCAGCGATCGTGGCCTCAGGAGCGAGAGTGACGGGAGCGCCGGCCTCGCGAGCACGCAGCATGGAAGGCAGCTTTTCCGCTTCGACACCGATGACGCGGATTTTCGGATTCGACTCCTTGAGGGCGCAGGCTACGCCTCCGATGAGCCCGCCGCCGCCGATGGGAATAACCACGGCCTCGATGTCAGGCACCTGTTCGAGCAGCTCCAGGCCGATCGTGCCCTGGCCCGAGATGACGTCGTGATCGTCGAAGGGATGAATGAAAGTGCGGCCCTCTTCGGCGCAGCGGCGCATGGCCTCGTCGCAGGCTTCGTCGTAACTGGCTCCGTGGAGGATGACCTCGGCGCCGTAGGAGCGGGTGGCGGCGACCTTCACCAGCGGCGTGGCCAGCGGCATGACGATCTGGGCGCGGATTCCCCGCGCGGTGGCGTGAAAGGCGACGCCCTGGGCATGGTTGCCGGCGCTGGCCGCGATCACGCCTCGCTCGCGCTCCGCTTCGCTGAGGGCCAGTAGCTTGTTGAGCGCGCCGCGTTCCTTGAAGGAGCCCGTGCGCTGCAGATTCTCAAGCTTGAGGTAGAGCGGCAGGCCTGTCAGTTCGGAGAGGTAATGCGAGAGATGGCAGGGCGACAAGAGAATGGCCTCGCCGATGCGCGAGCGCGCCGCTCGAATCGTATCCGGAGTCACGGTTTTCAAGAGATTCTCCTCCGTCGTAAGGTTATTGAAATGCAAAAAGCCACCAGCCGCATATGCGGGTGGTGGCCTGGGTGATGCTGAACTTGCGAATGTGCTCGATCAGGCTCCGATTCCCGCGGGCGAGTTGTGACGGGTAATTCGCATGGACATCGTGCGAATTGTGCCCGGAACGGCCCGGTGCGGGATCGTGTTGGAGCGGACGAGAGACATCACGTGGTGAAATGAGTAGAGCAGAGCGGAGGGAGCCGCGTCAAGGAGGTTGAAGCTGCCTTTGCGCGATCATGCATAACAGCATGACTACGCAAAGGCAGCGCGAGCGGTTGGATGCAAAGCACGATTACCGCTTCACTGATGAAGCGTGCCGATGATGGCGCTTCCGGGACTCCTTTAAGTCCTCCAGATCGAAGGCGGCATTGACCAATGCGATGTGCGAAAAGGCCTGCGGGAAATTTCCCACCAGGCGCTTGCGATTCACGTCGTACTCTTCCGAGAGCAATCCCAGATCGTTGCGCAGTTCAAGAAGCCGTTCGAAGAGAGCGTGCGCATCGTCGAGGCGGCCAATGGCTTTGAGGCTGGCTACCATCCAGAAGCTACAGGCCAGGAAGACACCCTCGCCGGGCGGCAGACCGTCGCTCACCTTCGATGTGTCATAGCGCAGCACCAGGCCCGCAGGCATCAGTTCGCGCTCAATCGCTTCCACCGTCGAGCGCACGCGCGGATCATCGCCGGGCAGAAACCCTACCACAGGCATCAGCAGAAGAGCCGCGTCCAACTGGTCGGAACCATAGGACTGCACAAAGCTGTTCTTCTCTTTGCTGAAGGCCTTGTCGCAAATTTCGGCGTGGATGGCGTCGCGTTCGGCACGCCATCGGTCAAGGCGTGCAGCATAGCCGAGTTGCTCAGCGAGCATCACGGCACGGTCGAAGGCAGCCCAGGCCATCATCTTCGAATAGGTAAAATG
>JAJZNH010000681.1 GCA_021811745.1 Acidobacteriota bacterium | reverse complement strand
AATCCTGCATTGCCATCCCCTGGCAGCAGGAGCCATGCGCCATGGGCATCAGGCAGGCAAGTGCCGGCGTCGCAGCCCACAGGACCACAATCGACAGCAGTACGAATGCGCTTTTTCTGCCCACGTGCATAGTATAAATCCCTTGCTCAGCTTTATGCTAAACGCTGGCCTGCGATCTATGCGGTGATTTCAATCACACGGACCGGCGCATCCGATTGCTCTGCCGCTCCCTGCATCCCTCTCGACCCGACTTCTATGAATCCATGAAAACAAGACCGGATGCAGGTTCGAGTCCTACCTGAGAGCCAAATTCTCTCGCGGCCTGCGGCCTTCGACTTCGCAGTTCCCCGCCCCGTCTCCCCTGCAAACTAGATCCCGTATCTGAGGACGGCTTTCACGCCGGTACAATAGACAGAGCGACACGCAGTGCAGGCCGGCCGCCCGCGAGCGCATCCTAATCGAACCTAGCGCCCGGCGCCGTGCACCTTGACCGTTTCTCTTCCTCATCCCATTCAACAAAGGTGATCCATGTACAAGGCAAAAGCGTACTCAGCCGCCAGTCCAACCTCTCCGCTGGCTTCTACCACCATCTCGCGCCGTGAGCCCACGGAACATGACGTGCAGATCGAGATCCTGTTCTGCGGCATCTGCCACTCCGACCTGCACCAGACCCGCAATGAGTGGAAAGAGATGATGTCGACCGCTTATCCCTGCGTGCCGGGCCACGAGATCGTGGGCCGCGTCGCCCGCGTGGGTTCTGCCGTTACCAAGCTCAGGGCCGGCGACCTGGCCGCGGTGGGCTGCCTGGTGGACTCCGACGGCTCCTGCCCGCAATGCCAGGACGGATTCGAGCAGTTCTGCCCGAACGCGATCTTCACCTACAACTCGCCGGACAAGTACAGCGGCGGGGTCACCTACGGCGGCTACTCCGATAGCATCGTCGTCAACGACCGGTTTGCGCTGCGCGTACCCGGCAACCTGGACCTGGCGGGAACCGCGCCGCTGCTCTGCGCCGGCATCACGACCTACTCGCCTTTGCGGCACTGGGGCGTAACCAAGGGCAAGAAGGTGGGCGTCGTGGGCCTGGGCGGATTGGGTCACATGGCGGTGAAGATTTCGCATGCGCTGGGCGCGCACACCGTGGTGTTCACCACTTCACCCGGCAAGAAGGAAGACGCGCATCGCCTGGGCGCCGACGAGGTGGTGATTTCGCGCGATGCCAACGAGATGGCCAAGCACGCCGGCAGCTTCGATTTCATTCTGGATGCGGTGGCCGCCGAGCACGACATCAATGCCTATTTCCAGATGCTGCGCCGGGACGGCAACCTGACCATGCTGGGTGTTCCGCCCGGGCCGATGCCGGTGAATGTCTTTAACCTGATTGTGAACCGGCGCAGCTTTTCCGGCTCGCTGATCGGCGGGTTGCCGGAGACCCAGGAGATGCTTGACTTCTGCGGCCAGCACAACATCACCAGCGACGTCGAAGTGATTCCCATCCAGAAGGTGAACGAGGCCTACGAGCGGATGCTGAAGTCGGACGTAAAGTACCGCTTCTCGATCGACATGGCGTCGTTGAAGTCGGAGTAAGAACGGACTGGGTTCCCGGCCTCGATGAGAGCCCCGGGAACCCAGAAATCTTGAAGAGATCCGCTCTACCGCTGCCCCTTGAGGCCGAAGGCGTACAGGTGGCCGTCGTGGGACACGACGAAGACCTCGCCGTGGGAGATGACGGGCTGGCTGAAGTGGCCCCAGTCCTTGAGCAGGTCCTGGCTGGAGTAAAGCGGCTCGCCGGTTTCCGCATTGAATGCGTAGAGCACCTGGTGGCCCACCGGGGTATTGCGGAACTTGGCGCGGTTGAGGTTGCCCGGCGGAGTGTGCAGAGAAAACTGCTCCGTCTGTTCCCCGGTGGCGACCGCGAAGACGACGCCGTCGGCAACCGCGGGCATATCCGGAGCCTGCGCCACGCCGGCAATCCAGGCCGGCTGCAAGGCAGGCTTGCCTTGCTGTTCTACCACCTGGAAAGCCATGATACTGCCGTGCGAGAGATCGCCGGATGTATGCGGAAACTCGGGCGCCTTCTTTGAAGGCGCGTTCCACATGGGCAGATAAAGGTAGCGATCGCCGCTGGAGCTGACCCAGGTGGCTCCTCCGCCCCAGATTCCGTAGCCGCCGAGCTTGGCCGGATCGTTGCCAAGCTGGGCCGAGACGTAGAGCGGAGTCTTGTGATCGTAGCCGCCCAAAAGGTTCGCATCCAGCAGGTATTCCACGCTCTCTTTGGCGCCGGTGGCAAGAATCGCCTTGCCATGAAACGGAAAGATAAGCGGACCGGCGGCACCCAGGTCAAGATCGTGCGCGTTCAAGTAGCGCCAGTTGGACGGCGTAAAGCTGTCGGCAACGCCCCGCGCGCCGGGGCGAATGGCGAGAACGGTTTCCCCAAAGAATCCCGCGGCCGGATCGTAGCGGCCATCGGCGGTGGTGACATACATGCCCTGCGGTCCGAGCGCGGTTCCGGCGCGGTTCCATGGACCCGCTTGGCGGCCGAACCCGGTATAGAGGTGGTCGACCGTCACGTGCCGGGGATCGCTGACGTTGGCAACCGCGACCACGCCGGAGACCACTGGATCGGAGGCCACGCCGCCGCAGCCGCGGCCCGCCGTGGTGTAGATCTCATCGCCGACCAGGTTGAGGCTCCAGTTGCGGCTGAACGGAATCACCATCTCCGCGGGCGCGATGCGCTCTTTGCCATCGCCGAGCGAGGCGCCGCGCAACATGCCGTCGCTGGTGGTGAAGTAGATGACGCCCTTGTCCTTGTCGATCACCGGCGTGGCCTGGGCCGTATTGGTGCACATCCAGTTTGTCTGCTGGACCGGCGTGTCAGGGTTCTTGAAGGATTTCTTCCAGATCAGCTTGCCGGTAGCGGCATCCACAGCCATTAAAACATCGTCGCCGGAAAGCGTATAAGCGACGGTTTTGGTTCCCTTGCGGGTCTTGATTCCGGCGGCAACCACGGGCGCGGTGAGCGTCTGCGCGGCGTAGGGGCTGGGCGTGATCGGAAGCAGCGCGCTCCACAGCAGTTCGAGATGCGGGACGCTGGCGGGAGTGAGGATCTTGTCGCCGTTGTTCCAGCCGGTGCGCTGCTGGTCGTGGGCGAAGGTAAGCCAGTCGTCGGTGACCGCCGGCTGGGTGTTGCGCAGCGGGTCGGGGGGCGGTGGCGCGGGGCGGCGGCTTGGCGGCATACCGTCGGAAGGCGCGACCTGCGCGCCGGCGGAAGCCAGCAGTGCCACAGAGAGCAGGATCGTGGAAAGAAGTTTAGGTGTAGAACGGCGCATTCTAAGCTCGTAGGCGTTCAATTTTAGATCTTGAAAAAATTCCTCTGAACTCTATTTCGCGCCATCACCGCTGTCAATAGGAACGATGTGCTGCTTTTTCTTCTTGACATCTGTTCCGGGCCGCCGCTATACACGCGGAGGGCTCGTCACTTCCTTCATAACCGGATTCGAATGTCCTCGATTTTCTCCGCGCTCCGCTGGGC
>JAJZNH010000064.1 GCA_021811745.1 Acidobacteriota bacterium | reverse complement strand
GCAGCCATGGATCGGACAAGCAGTGAAACTATCGGGATAATTGGCATCGCATTGCGGGCAGATCTTCATCCGTTCACACTTTCCCCCTACAGCGCCTGCTGGAAAGGGGTAGAGGGTCTATTGTGTCATCCGGCGGCAGGGAGCGCAATGTGCCGCGCAGGCAAAGAGGCGGATCACCACGAACCGAGTGCCGGAGTCCCACAGCGCAGCACAACGGAAAGCCGCCCACCCTCCTCAGGACCAGAGACGCCGGGGCGCGGCGCGTGCTCACAGAAGCCAGCGCTGAAAATGCCACAGCCGGTCAACGCCTCATTGGTACACGCCTGCCTTCTTGAAATCACCGCCTTTGACAATCGAGATCGTGGCCGGATCGACGCGCCGCTTGAATGCGGCATTCACCTGCTGCGGTGTCAGCGCGGTTACGGCCGCCTCCAGTTGCGCGTCCCATTGCAACGTGCGGCCCCAGCGCTCGCGGTTCATCAGCAGCATTGCGACCGAGCCTTCTTCGGTGCGTTGTTGGGCGCGCTCGTCCAGCCAGGTCTTCTTGGCCTTCTCAACCTCGTCAGTAGTAAAGCCGTCTTTCAGCGCGCGCGCCAGCTCCTCATTGAAATCAGCTTCCACCCTGGGCATATTTTGCGGCGCCGCAATGGCATACCCCGTCATCCGGCCGTCGTCGTCTCTGGTGGGCATCATGAATCCCGCGCCGGCGCCGTAGCTGAGCCCGTCTTTGACGCGAATCCGCTGGAAGAGGCGGGAGGTTGGAGAGCCGCCGAAGATCATGCCCGCAATCGTCAGAGCAGCGTAATCCGGGTCCTCATCGGTGATCTTCATCGGCATGCCGGCAAGGAAAAGAGCATTCTGCTTGTCGGGCGTTTCGATCTTATCGTTGATCGTGTCCAGTCTGGCGTAGGTGTGTGGGATTCGCTCGTAGCGGCTCGCGCTTCTCCAATCGCCGAACAGTTCATTGACAAGCTTGCTCACCTGGGCTGGATCAAACTGTCCGCTGACAACAATTTCACCTTCGCCGGCGCCGTAGAACTGCGCGTAAAACTGGCGCACATCGTCGAGGGTCACCTTCCTCAGATCCTCGATCTGCTCATCGAGGGTCGAGACATACCGCGCATCGCCGCGCGGGTAACGCGCGTTGAAGTGCCGGGCCATCTCCAGCGAGGCCAGACTCGTTGGTTCCGTCCTGGCGCTCTCCGCGCTGGCGATGCGCTGCTGGCGGATCTGCTCGAATTCAGGCTCGGGAAATGATGGCTCGCGGAGCAGTTCCCGGCTAAGCCGCAGTGAATCAGCCAGGTTCGCATCCAGCGTTCGAATGTTTGCCGAGACAAAGTCGGCCCCGCCGTAGATGTTGACCTGAGCCTTGAGGCGATCAGTTTCATCCTGGATCTGCTGGCGGTTCTTGTTCTTCGTCCCTCGCATCAGCATGGCTGCGGTCATCGACGCGGCGGTGGACGTCCCAAACAGCGATTTCTCATCGCCAAAGCGAACATTGATGTCAGCCACCACCGTGCCGCCCCGCGTCTTCCTGGGGAACATCACCAGCTTCAAGCCGTTTGGCAGTGTTGTGCGGATCACGCGCGCCTCGATGTTCTTCGGCGTAGGATCAAAGACTTCGCCCTGCTGAATGGCCGCACCGCCTTTATAGTCCTTGAACCGCGCGGCATCGTCCGGCGTAGCCGGAATCACGGCGCGGTCTGGAGCCGAGGTCGGAATAAACTCGCCGAGCGTGCGGTTTGAAGATTTCAGGTATTCCTTGGCGACCCGGGTCACGTCCGCCGGCGTCACTTTGCTCACCTCGTCCCGGATCAGGAAGAAGGCGCGCCAGTCGCCATCCCCCTCATATCCACCCAGCATCAGGGCAAGGTTCTGGGAGTTCGTTGTTGCGAGCTCAACGTTTTTCAGGATGCGGGCCTTGGCACGATCCACTTCTTCCTGGGTAGGCGGATCATTGGCCAGGCCCTCGACCGTTTTCAGCAGAATCTGCCGCGCGACGTCGATCGATTGATCCGGCTTGAGCTGCGCGAATGCCTCCGCGACGCCGGGATCGTGTTGATCCTCGGCGCGCATCAAGGTGGAAACAGCCTTGTTGTTATCCACCAGGGCTTTATAGAGACGGCCCGTCTGCGGCGCGCCCAGAACCTGTGCCATCACTTCCAGTGGCGCCGTATCGGGATGCAGGGCTGCCGGAATGTGATAGACCGCAAGGATCGCCTGAATATTGCCCACCCGGCGCAGCATGACCGATCGCTCGCCTTCCTGGGTGGGCTCCGCCGTGTAGGGCTGCAGCAAAGTGCGCTGCGGACGGGGGATGGCTCCGATTGTTTGCGACACCATCCCCAGGGCCTTTGCCTCATCGAATTGCCCCGCAATGATGAGATAGGCGTCATCCGGCTGATAGTACTTGTGATAAAAGGCCGCCAGATTTTCAATCGGCACCCGCTCCACATCCGTGCGGTTGCCAATGACGCTCTTTCCGTAGTTGTGGAAGTTGTAGGCCGCTGCCATCACGCGCTGATTGAGGATATTGACCGGGCTGTTTTCGCCCATCTCCATTTCGTTTCGGACCACTGTCATCTCAGTGTCCAGATCCTTCTTGAGCATGGTCATATCCACCATGCGATCGGCTTCGAGTCCCAGCGCCCACTGCAGATTGTCGTCGCTCGCATTGAAGGTTTCGAAGTACATCGTCTGATCGTAGGACGTGGTGCCATTAAAGAACCCGCCCGCGCGCTCGGTCAGCTCTTTGAAGATCTCCCGGCCTGATTTGGTGCTCTTGAAGACCATATGCTCCAGCAGATGCGCCATCCCGGTTTCCCCATAGCCCTCGTTGCGTGAGCCAACCAGGTAGACGACGTTGACCGTGATCTTTGGTTTGGAGTTGTCCGGACACAACAAGACGTGCAGGCCGTTCGAAAAGGCGTACTCGGTGACGCCTTCGATGGAGGTCACCTTCTGAACGCCCTGCGGCAGTGTTTGGGCGAGGCCCGCAGCGGCCAGCATAAGAATCGCAGCAAAGATCGCGAAGAATCTTCTCAGGCGCATACCGTCTAACCTTTCTGGAAATTGGGCCGAATTATACCGCGCTTTGTTTTGTGTGACTCCTGAAAATCACGGCTTTTTCGCAGGTTTTTGAGGGGTATGGATCGCGGCATAGGTGGATTTCGTTAGACTGTTTCAAGCAATGCCATGAAAGACTCCATCAACGTCTCGAAAGAGAACTATCTGAAGGCCATCCTGGAAGCCGAAGCTGAGGGGCGCGAGGTGATTCCGGCGGTGCTGGCCCATTGGCTCGAAGTGTCGGCGCCAGCCGTGACCATGGCCCTCAAGCGGTTGAAGCGCGACGGCCTGGTGGAAGTGGACCCGCAGGGAATTGTGCGGCTGACTGAAGCCGGACGCGAAACCGCCTTCCGTACCGCGCTGCGCCACCACCTTGTCGAGCGGATGCTCAGCGAGATCTTCGGGATGGAGTGGTACGAAATTCACGAGGAGGCGGAGCGGCTGGAACACGCCGTTTCGCCCGCCTTCGAGGC
>JAJZNH010000182.1 GCA_021811745.1 Acidobacteriota bacterium | reverse complement strand
GTAAGAATTCAATTACGGTGACAGACGGGGTTAGTACTTCCCGTTCAGTGGATGTGCAAGTGCTTCCACGTCATTTCAGGATCATTACGGATCCTGATCATTTGATAATAATGGAGTACGAGACGTGGTTTGGGCCAGGTTATGCGCAATGGGGAAAGCAAGAGGCAACCCCAATCCTGGGTCGATATAGTTCATTGGATCCAAGGGTGCTTCTGCAGCAAAATCTATGGTTCGACGAGATGGGTGTCAATGCGGTAGAACTGGACTGGACTAATAATTTGACCAGTCGATTCCCGAATGCGCGGGCACAAGAGTGTATTCATGCGACAAACACTCTGTTAAAAGTGTATGGTCACATGGCGCAGCACCCGAAGTTTGTGTTTTTAGTCGGCCCGGAGCACAACCTTTGGCTCAATCGAAGGAATCACTATCGCGGTCCCTGGTATAAAGCGGAAGTAAACTATCTATATCAGCATTACGTCAGCAATAGAAAGTACGCGAATTGGTATGTGAAATATGAAGGTAAGCCATTGCTCCTTCTCTATCTCAATGGCCCGCGCAGTACCAGACCTCCTGACATAAAGAGCCGTCGATTCACTATTCGTTTCGTTACTGCATGGCTTCAGGCCACGCATGCGGAAAGGTACGGAGCGTGGTCTTGGTACGATCAAGTTGCTACGCCAACCTATCATGATGGAAAGGTGGAAGCTCTGACGATTACGGATGGATATCCTGCGGTTCGAGCTCCGGCGAAGGGAGTGAACAGCTGGCTGTCAGTCGACGCTGGCGGAAAAAACTATGGAGAGACGTATCGTACACAATGGCAAGCCGCGATGAGGTATAAGCCGCATTTTCTCTTTATCGACCAATGGAATGAATTTGAACCGCCGGATCAGTACGATGTAAATCTTAGTAACGACATGGAACCTACGGTTATGACGGAGGGAAGTCGAAGGCCCAGTGGCTGGGGCTTTTTTTACCTCGATATGACGCGGCGGATGATTGCTAAATATCATCGGGCGATCGCCGCAGAGAGACATCGCGTGTTTTGATGGCGGAAAGTCTGAAACGCGGCAGAAACAGGTGCCTTGGCTACGCGAGCGCTATTGGCCGTTCGTTGGGAATTGCCCAAGCGGCGGCGATGCTGCCCGCCGCAGACCCGGGACCGTTCTGACTCGCGAACGGATATAGGATCGCGGTGAGAATCAATGCCGCGCCAGTCAAATAGTGCGGGCGGTAGCGAAACACCCGCGCCAGGGGTAGGAAGTGCAGGCCCACGACGAGCATGACGGCGGGAACGGCCCATGCGTCGTGCCCGAACTGGTGAGGGACGACGACGGCCGCAATCGCCGCAACCCATTGGGTGGCATTGATCGTGAGGAATTGCTTTCGCGCGCGCCGAGATTCGGCTGTCTCGCGCGCCGCCCGCAGTGCGTCGCGCTGCTTGCGCGCAACCGCGAATGCGGTCAGGAAGAGTATCAGGGTGGTGGCGGTCAGAAGAACAACCAGCATCGGGCTGCTCCCGCGGGCGAGTGCGTAGCCGTTCAGCAGCCAAGCGCCCCCGAAGAAGGCGAAGAACATGGCCCCTACCGCCCGTCCTCCCTGCGTGGCCCGCTGCAGAGTGTCTGCAGATGGTGCGCTTTCGGATGCTCGCGCGGCGTTGCGCTCGGATTGGCTGACGATTGACGGCGCTGAAGGATTCATGAGCTGGCCCGCGGTGATGGCGCTCGGCCAAGCATATGCAGCCTCACCTCGCGCCGCCAGGCACGGATGTCAGCGATCGTTTGTGACATCTGTCAATCGCGCCGGCTGAGGGCATGATTGTTCGAGGCATCCAGATGCGCCGCCGCGGTGAACTTCGTCACGGCAGTGCAGTTCTTCAACGCGGAGTGCACCGCTTCCCCCAGGCTGTCTTTCGGCAACACCGAGTGCACGGCGTTGGCGAGCCACGTCTTGAATTTGGCGAGCAGCGGGACCGTGCGTTCCTGCCGCCTTCCCCCCTGTGTCACCGTAGTTGTCGCCTCGATACCTCTGTAACCTTGGGGGCATTGAGGAACGACAGTGGCGCGATACAGCAACGAATTCAAAGAGCGGGCGGTGGCGCGGCTGCTACCGCCTGAGAGTGCGGAAGTTTCCCAGGGGCCCCAGGAGATCGGAGTGTCGGTGACGACATTGGCACGGTCGCGTGCGGATGCGCTGTCCAGGCGCGCTCGCGAGCGGGCCTGGACAGCCGCTGCCTGCACGCGGTCGGAGCGCTTTCCCCGGAATAGGAACAGATCGCTCGCGATGGGATTGGCTCCCAACGTCTCGGTGATGATCGCGCTCCGACCTGAGAAGCTGCGGGCATGTCCGCGGGCACGACCGCCATGAAGATCCGCATATCGGGCGGCGGCTTCAGCATCGAAGCCTCGAGAGGTCTCGCGCCACCGCCGGCAGGGAACCGGGGGCGATGTCGAGCGACAGGGACAGGCCGTTGCCCAAGGACAGGCGCAGGCACAGCGCTGCTGAGACCGGCGCCGTGTCGACCATCGCGGGAACCGCTGGTGCCGCACTCGGCGTGACCACCACGGGGGCCATGCGAGGGGAGGCCGCCGAAGCTTGGCGCAGCTTTCCTTTCCAGAGGGGGAAGTACTTCGGGTCCAGACCACGCGTTCGGCAGCTGGCGGCCCTGGGTCTGGCCTGATCTACCGTACGCGGCCAGGTGTTCGGCCTGCCAGGCGCGGACATCTTGCCGGTGTCTCGGGCGGGAAAGGCGGCGCGTCGGCATCGGCACGCTCCTGCGTCATTACGTGGCGCAAAGTGTTGCCTTGGTTCCCTTCAGCCTCCAGACGCGGATTTACGGACGGATGCGTTCGTTGGAGGGCGTCGCTGAGGACGTGGAAGCTCAGAGATGGAGTAGTCTCGAGGATTGAATTCCAACCAATCACGTTGGCGCGCCGGAGAGACTGCGGTACGCAAAATGGTGCCATGGCACCGACGGATTTGGGCAACGGAGGCGAGCAACGGAGGCGAGCGGTTCGATCCGTTGGGGCCGCTGGTGCGTGGCGAGGACGGCCGCGGCCGTGAGTTTCGCGGCGTGCTGCTGCCACGCTACAAGCGCGTGACGGGCTCGGGAAACACGCTGATCGCCGGCGCCTATCTGGCCGCGGGGTTAACAGACGCAGTCTCTGTCTGGCGCTCGGGAAGCTCTTTGGCGGGGCGGTGAGCGAGGGCGCGGTGAGTTGCGCCTGGCGCCGAGTGCAGGGAGCCTTCGAGAGCTGGAACGGTCGCGGCCGCGGGGGCGAGCCGATCGTGCGGCTGATTCTAGGGGTACCGTGGTGCCCGTGCGTCTGGATGGGCAGAGCAGGGCGCTGTCGATCGTGGTCGCTCTGGAGGTCCGGGCCGGTGGGCAGAAGGTGCTGCCGGGACGCCAAGCGCCAGCCGGAGAGCGCAGGGCGGCCTGGCGCGATCTGCTGCAGGACCTGGAGTCTCGCGGCCTGAACCGGCCCGAGCTGGTGATCATCGACGGCGGCAAGGGCCTGGAGGCGGCGCTCGCGGCGAT
>JAJZNH010000062.1 GCA_021811745.1 Acidobacteriota bacterium | reverse complement strand
TTTACTGATCGATCGTGAAGCCGGCACGGCGATTCTGCTGCCAGCAGGCCTCGGTCGACTCGGTGCAGAACGGCTTCTCTTTCCCGTAGCTGATCACGCGCATCCGGTTGGCCGCCACACCCGCGGCGATCAGTGCGTTCTTCGCGGCATTGGCGCGGTTCTGGCCCAGCGCCAGGTTGTACTCGTCGGAGCCGCGCTCGTCGCAGTAGCCGCCGATCACGATCTTGATGTTCGGGTGGCTCACCAGGTAGCTTGCATCCTGCGCCAAAGTGGCCTGCGCGTCGGTACGGATATCGTACGAATCGTAATCAAAGAAGATGGGCTGCACATGCGCCGCGAACTCCTGCTCCGCGGTCATGGTGCTGGTCGGGACGGACACTGCCGGCGGTGCGCTCACGGTAATGTGCGCCGAAGCGTCGGCCGAACCACCCGCGCCGCGCGCGACAAGGTGATAGGTAGTCGAAGCTGTCGGAGTTACCGTCTTCACACCCGCAGACGGGACCTCGCCGATCCCCTCGATGGTTACAGTGGTGGCATTGGTCGTGTGCCACGCCAATTGCGCCTGATCTCCAGCCGAGATCGAGCTGGGCGTGGCGGTCAGTTCCGCAGTGGGCGCCGGTGCAGTTGCTGCTGGAGCGGTTTCAGCGGCTGACGGCGCCGCCTGCTTCTTCTTGCAACCTGAAACGGCAACCAAAGCGGCAAGCATCACAACAGGCATCAAAATGCGATTACGTCGGTCCAATGGATAGCTCCTTCTTGTTCCAAAACATTCCAAAATCTCTTCCCGCATACCCGGATCTCTCTTTCCCTGCGCTCAATTGCGAATCTCTCTCCTGCGGCAGAACGACGCGCCATAAGCGCAGGACATGAATCGACGTTCTGACATGCATGAGCGGCGCCTGTCCCTTCAGAGGAGCGAGCATATTGGGGCTGGCCAGCGATTCTCCGCGGACATGAGTTTGCTGCCCGCAGCCTGCTGTGCCTGAACCCTCTTGGGCGTTCCTCCGGGGACCTTGGCAAACGATCGGATCACGGCCCATGAATCCCGCCCTGATGTCTGCGGCGCGCGGAGACCAGGGCTTTTATCGTCTCATCGTCCCGACTCATTTCCAACTCCAGTTGGGCATCATGTTGTTGCCAGCGTGGGTGAGCTGCTGCTGGTCAGTTCCATCGGCCAGCATCGTCCAGATTTGCGTGCGGTGGTTGATCGTTCGCTGGAACACGATATGCCTTCCATCGGGCGCCCAGCAGGGGAAGTCATTGTTGCCGGCTTCGTGTGTAGCCTGCAGCCAGCGCTTGCTGGCGATGTCCATCACGTAAATATCCTGGCCGCCGGGATCGCCGGGACCGTACTTGCGATTCCAGCTAAAGGTGAGCATCTGGCCGCTGGACGACCATGACGGAGAAACTGCATAACCGCTGTCAGTCATGCGCGTAATGTTCGAGCCGTCCTGATTCATGATGTAAATCTGCGGTTCTCCCGTGCGCCCACTCGCAAAGGCGATCTGCGCGTTGGTTTTGGGGTTCCACGTCGGCGCAACATTGGGACCGGGTATGTCTGTGATGCGATGAGCGCCGTCGCCGCTCGCACCCGAAACCCAGATCTCCGCGGGACCCGTCCGCGCTGATGAGAAGGCAACTTTGCTACCATCCGACGACCACGCCGGGGAAAGATTGCTTCCGCCCGGGATACCGGCAGGGAAGCTGACCATGCGGCCAAGAAGTAGCGAATACATGCGCACGGACCATCCGTACCGTCCGAGCGATGAGAACGCTATTCGCGAGTTGTCCGGTGAGATGCGCGGGGACAGCGAAATGCTGCCCAGGCGGGTTATCTGGTGCTGATTTTCGCCGTCGTAGTCCATCACCCAAATCTCCTTGGACCCGCTGCGGTCGCTGACGAAGTAGATCTTGGTCTCGGCAATGCCGGAAACGCCCCCGCCCAGGCGCTGGATGATAGCGTCGGCGAACTCGTGCGCGATGGTGCGCGCCATATTCTGATTGGCGGGCTGATCGTACTGCTTGCCCAGCACCTGAGGATTGGCGGTATTGCTGCAATCGTCCAGCCATCCGTAAACAATAAGCCGCCCGTTGTTCACCGCAAGCGCGCCGAAAGCCACCATGGCCGCGCTGGCCGGCGCCGCTGACCACTGCGCCAGGTTGATCTCCTGCGGTGATCCGGGCAAGGCTTGCGGTGCGAGGCTCTTAGAAACCATGTCGAAGATACCGGCATTCGAAAGGTCATTGAAGAGCGTGGCGTCGAAGACCGCCTTCAACGCCGGCATCTGCGGATCCGTCCCCACAGGCTTGAAATCTGCCGCAGCCAGGCGAATGCGCGCGGCGCCCATATTCGTGCCGGTATGAACCCAGTCCTGCGCAAACATGCGCGGAGATAAACAACAAGTCAAAGCGAGTACAACGGAAAGCAAAACCTTGGAAGCTGCTTTCATGCGACGGGTAATCCTTCCTGGCTAAGAACGACTAATAAAGCGTTCGTTCATACAGAAACTATCATCCATGACGCTAAACTTATCGAAAGGTTAGTAAACTTACGTACTGATATCTCGCAAGGTACCGGATTCACCACGTGCTGGACCCAGTCTAATTAATAAAAACCTTGCAGGCTGTTGGAAACACCATCTTGCTTCAATGCGCGTGATGAATCACGCCTGACTTAGTTTGAAAGTATCCTGGTTATGATCGTCACCGGATACCGCTTCTTCCCAAAGTGGCACTTCGCGTAAGCAACTCGCTCCACAATTTCAATCGTTCAATACTGGCAATAGTAAGAAACCATCAACGTACTCCCTCGATAACCCGAAGGCAGCGGACCGAACGTATCCACGCGCTGCACTGCGCGGATACACGATTGATCCAATGTGCTGCTGCCGCTGGAGCGATCGATCTTCCAATCGCTCGGTCTTCCTTCCCTGTCAATAGCAAAGGTGAGAAACACGCGCGAGCCTACGGGCGTGCTCGAATCCACCTCTGCCTTATACCAGACGCTGGACATCTTGCGATTGATCTGATCGACATACCACGGATATAGGCTGCCAAAGTCGCCGGAGGTGGCCGTCTGACCATTCCAGCCGCTCTGGCCTTGTATGGCACGGGGCATCAGCGATCCCGCCTGCTCGCCATATTGGGCCACGTCCTGCCTGGGCTTCGGCTGGTGCGGCTGTGTCTTGTGAGCCGTCTCCTTCCTGGGCTTCGCCTTTCTGCCCGGAATTGGGATCGCCTTGAGATCCTCCATCTGCTTGGTCGTTTTGGAAGGCAAGGCCGGCGCCTGGCTGGGCGTCTCGGTAGCCAGAACGTTGTCATTGAGTTGATCGGCGGGCAACGGCAGAGCGCTGCTCACCAGCGAAACCTGCATGGCACTGCCGAGTCCCGCGGTGCCCCAAATGCTGCTACGGAAGAAGCCGCCCAGTACGAGGTAAAGCACGACAAAGCCTGCCAGCGCGCCATGAAGCGCAAGTGAACCCGCCGCCGGCGCAGTCATCGTCTCCGGCGTCAGTTCCCGCTAAATGTGCTCACCGCCTTCCA
>JAJZNH010000790.1 GCA_021811745.1 Acidobacteriota bacterium | reverse complement strand
GCCGTCTTTGACGATGCTCTGCACTGGGAAATTTCGGCCGCGCTCGATGCCGAACTCCTCGAGCCGGATCGGGCCCGGACTCAGCATGGCAGAGACCTCAGCGGCGCCGCGGACGTGCAGCACCAGCAGCGTGCGTTTGAATGTCTCCGCCAGCGAACAGGCTGTTTGCGCCGCAGCCGTCATGGCCTCGTTGCGCTCGATGGCCAAAAGAACCGGCCCGCCCGGAGTTGGACGGCATGGGCCGGCATTCCAGTCTGCGGCCACCGCCAAGACGGGGCATGGCGCCATCCGCACCAGACGCTCGGCGATGGCTCCGACGACCACCGGTCCTGCGCCCTCCGATCCTTTGGTTCCGATGACGATGAGGCCGGATTCGTACTGCCGCGCCACATCCACCAGCATCTCCGCTACGGCTCCTTCCCGGATCTCGGAGTGACTGTGAATCCCCTCCCGGAGCAGGTCGCCGGCCAGTCGATCAAGTACCGCGCGCGCCTGCTCGGTGAGCTCCGCACGAACGCCGTTGGGCACCGCGTCGACCGCGGCGTAATCCATCGGATCAAGACCATGAGCCAGCACGATCCGAGCGCCGTAACCCTCGGCCAGCTTGCGTGCATACTCCAGGGCAGCCTCAGACTGGCCGTGGAGATCGGTAGCCACGACAATCGTCTTCAAGCCGCTTGCGAAGCTCATGGAAACCTCCTTCGCTCTGGCAATCATTTCGATTTGAAGCCTATTGGACTCCGAGTCTGCGCCCTTTCCAGAACGGCTAGCTGTGACCACATTCACCCCGTCCTGTGACTCGGATCACACCCATCTTATTGATTTGAATAGAAAAGCGATTCCGGCTATAGTTCCAAGCACAGTCTTTTATTGAAGAAGCATACGGTCGCGACCGGGCTGGCCTGACGCTTGCGGCGGATTTGTTCCCCGTTCTGGCATCTAGGACAGAAATCATGGACAATGAGACGGTTGCCGCGTGAGAACATGTTGATCGCCCGCAAAGGCTCAAAATGGAGAAACTGGCCCCGTGAATTTTGCTCGAAGTTTTGCAATCACTCTGCTTCCCGGTTTGCTTCTTGGCCCCGTAGCCTATGGCCAGTTCGCCCAATCCATTGACCCGTTGCTTGGCGTCTCTGGCGGCGGCAATGTTTTTCCCGGCCCCGCCGTTCCCTTCGGCATGATCAAGCCGGGGCCCGACATGGCCGCTCCCGCAGGGCATGACGCCAATGCCGGCTGGAACGACACTGGCGACATCCGTGGCTTCAGCCAGACTCACGTGAGCGGAACAGGCGGCGGCGTCAAGTACGGCAACATCCTCGTCATGGCGACGACAGGCTCACCGGCGCCACTCGACTCCCGGTCGCCGCGCGCCGATGAGAAAGCTTCGGCTGGCTACTACTCCGTCAAGCTGGCGCGTTATGGAATCGGCGCCGAAATTACCGCTGCCCGCCGCGCCGCCATCTACCGCTTCAGTTATCCCGCGGGGGCAAAGGCCAACCTGTTCTTCGACGTGACCCACTGCCTCATCTCAGGCCTGCGCACGCACGAGAACCAGATTCCCGTCTCGTCGACCGTGCAGATTTTTTCACCCACCGAAGTCGCCGGCTCAACCAGCGTTAAGGGCGGCTGGAACAAGCAGCCGGTTCCTTACACGGTGTACTTTTACGCCGTTACCGACACACCGGCCCAGTCCTGGGGAACGTGGTTGAATGGACAACTGCAGGCGAACAGTAAGAGCGCTCACGGGTCAGACAGGAACAGCGCCGGAGCCTGGCTGAGCTTTACGGTTCCCGCGCATCGTCCTGTCCTGATGAAGATCGGCATTTCCTTTATCAGCATCGATCAGGCCCGTCATAATCTCGAATCCGAGATTCCCGGCTTTGATTTTGCCAGCGTTCACGCTGCCGCCATCGCCGCATGGAATAAGGCGCTGGGCAACGTCGAACTTAAGGGCGAAACCCCGCAGCAGGCGCAGATGTTTTACACCGCGCTCTACCACGCCATGCTGATGCCCACCGACCGCACCGGCGAGAATCCGCTGTGGACCTCCAGCGAACCGTATTACGACGACTACTACGCCATCTGGGACATCTTCCGCACCTCGGCTCCGCTGCTTACGCTGATTGCACCCGAGCGCGAAGCCGGCATCGCGCGCTCACTCGTCGATATCTATCGCCACGAGGGCTGGCTCCCGGACGCCCGCAGCGGCAACTACAACGGACGCACCCAGGGTGGAAGCAATGCTGAGTTCATGCTGACGGACGCCTACGTAAAGGGACTCAAGGGCATCGACTGGCCGGCCGCTTATGAGGCTGAAGTTCACGATGCCGAAGTTTCGCCCGCGGACCACTTCAAGGAGGGCCGCGGCGGCCTCGATGACTGGCACAAGCTGGGTTACGTCTCTATCGAAGGATCCGATCGTCCCGGATCGGTTTCGATGGAGTACGCTGCCGACGACTTTGAAATTGCCATGCTCGCCAGGGGTCTGGGCAAGGCGGCGGACTATAAGAAGTACCTGGTGCGCTCGGGGAACTGGAAGAACCTGTGGGATGCAAACTTCTCCGACGGCGGCTTCAAGGGCTTTATTCGCCCGCGCCATCGCGACGGTACCTGGCTCACGCCTTTCTCGGCGATGAAAGGCTGCACCTGGGGCGGAGACACCTTCTATGAAGGCAATTCCTGGACCTACTCCACCTTTGTGCCGCAGGACGTTGCGGCGCTGATTGCGATGTCGGGCGGAGCGCAAACCTTCGTCAAGCGTCTCGACGCCTTTTTCGCGGTGCCTCGCCGCTACAACGTTGGCAATGAGCCGGGCTTTCTTACGCCTTATCTCTACAACTGGGCCGGCCGCCCCGATAAGACTGATCAGCACGTCCGCGAGATCATCGCCGAGAGCTATCACGCCGGCCGCAGCGGCCTGCCCGGCAATGACGACTCCGGCGCCATGTCCTCGTGGTACGCTTTCGGCCAGATGGGCATCTTTCCCAACGCGGGCCAACCCACCTACCTCATCGGCAGCCCGGCTTATCCGCAGACTACGCTGCATCTGGCCGGCGGCAAGGACTTCGTCATCGAGGCGCGCAACCTGTCGCCCCAAGACATCTACGTCACCGCCGCCACGCTCGATGGCAAGCCGCTCGACCGCGCCTGGCTCCGCCATAGCGAAATCGCCGCTGGTGGCCGCCTGGTGCTGACGATGGGCCGAACGCCGTCGCACTGGGCCGAGCACAACCTGCCGCCGTCCACGCCCCCGGAGCCATAAGCAAGCCGCTGTCAGGGGCGTTCGGCCGGCGCTCTTACCGCGCCAGCTCCTGCTCGGCTTGCGCTTGCAGCAGCAGAATCTCCGCGCGTGGATGCTTCTCAAGCTTTTGCGCGTCCTTGAAGTATGCAGGATCGCGGTAATGAAGCGCCGCCAGCAGCAGCGGTTCCGTCAGGATATTTCCTTCGACGCCGTTGAGCGCCTCATGAGTCCACTTCTTTGTTCCTACCGCGTAAGGTAGCAGATAATCCAGCGCGGCGCGGATCGAAGCGCCATTTTGCGCCCGG
>JAJZNH010000114.1:1330-3547 GCA_021811745.1 Acidobacteriota bacterium | reverse complement strand
TTTGCTCCCACGCCGCCAATCGAGTGACAAACGAGGCAGTCCTTTTGAACGAACAGTTCGCGGCCGTAGCTGGGGCTGGGTATCAACGGCTCGCTCGCATAATAAGCCCCCATGTCCGCATTGGTTAGCGAGAGCATGTAGTACGTGAGCGCGCGCGCCTGGCCGCGAGTGAAGTGGAAGTTGGGCATCGCGGAGCCCGGAGAAACCGCGCTGGGGTTCAGGAAATGCTGCTCCAGCCACTGCGGCGAGCGGAGGCTGGCGCCTTCTTCGCTGAGGTCCGGGCCGATGCTGCCGCCAATGCCGTTCAGTTTATGGCAGCCGCGGCATCCCTCCGTCTCGAAGAGCCGCCGCCCCTCGGTCAGCTCGGGAACGCCGGGAATATCGCCTTCCTTGTGGCATCGCCCGCAGGAGGCGCGCACGTAATCGGCCGGCAGCAGTGGCGTCTGCCAGAACGGCACGTTTCCGTGCGCATCCTTTACATCAGTAGCCAGCCCCTGGCCTCCATGGCAAATGGTGCAGCCAAATTTGGAAGGCACGTGGGGACCGAGCCCCTGGTGA
The DNA here is from genome assembly GCA_021811745.1 of Acidobacteriota bacterium. Next base: position 2,989 of record JAJZNH010000114.1, on the reverse strand, counting down.
TAGTGGAAAGGCTCCGGCGCATTCTTCATGGTCGGATCTTCCACGCCCTGGTGGCATGTGGTGCAGCGATCAACCCGCTGCAACCCCGGCAGCAGGACTTGCTGAATCTGCGGAGGCGTGTTGAGAACGGCGGCTTTGGTCACCGCGTTAGGCTCTCCCTGCGCCTCCATTTGCAGGTACTCATGCTGATACTTCTTCCACGAGGGAGTGCTGGCTTGCCACACCGCCGCTATGATCAGCACCAACGCGAACAAGCTTAGCGCGAAGAATATTTGCGGTAATCTGCGTCCCATTACTCTGCCCCCGCAACAACGTGTACCCAAGGTGGAACAAATGCCCAGCCTGGGCCACGGAAGAAGGTTCCAATGACAATCAGAACCAGATTGATAACAACGAAGATGGTGAAGAGCCAGATCGCCCACTTCCGGTCAGAGGGCCTGCGGCTGGGGTTCCGGTCAAAGTACGGTATCACCAGCAGCGCCAGCACCATCAGCGACGGCGCAACCACTCCACCGATCAAGGCCGAGTGACTGACCAGTTCCTGGAGCCCCAGAAAGTACCACGGAGCCTTGGCTGGATTCGGAGTCTTGGCCGGATTGGCCAATTCTTCAAGCGGCGCATGCCAGAACAACGACGTCGCCATCACCACCGTCACCGTTGCCATCAGAGCAATGGCCTCGCGGAAGAACGCGAACGGATACGAAAAGACCGCGTCTTCTTCCTCTTCGGGAGCGACCGTTTCGAAGATGGGTTTGCCGGTGACGACCTCCATCAAGCCGTAGGTCTTATCGCTAGAAGCCGCCACTGCCTGCAGCGGCGCGGTTTGCGGTGTTGCGCCGATGGTCACCAGTTCTTCAGGCTTGTTCGGCTTCAGCTTCCAGATCGGCCGCGAGAGGCCGCCATCCTTGCGGATCCGCCAGAAGTGAACAATGGTGAGAAGAATGACGAGTGAAGGAAGCACCGCGACATGGAGAACATAGAAGCGAATCAGTGCTTCCTGCCCAACGGTATGCCCGCCCAGCAACAACTCTCGAATGTAGTTGCCAACGAATGGAGCATAACCGCCGATGTTGGTCCCCACCGTAATGGCCCAGAACGCAAGCTGGTCCCAGGGCAACAGGTAGCCTGTGAATGACAGCCCCAGAGTCAGCAGCAGAAGAATCACGCCGACGACCCAGTTAAACTGCCGCGGTTTCTTATACGACCCCGTATAAAACACGCGGCACATATGAAGAAATACGCATATCACCATGGCGTGCGCCGCCCAGCGATGCATGCTGCGTAGAAACGGGCCCATGAAGACGACAAACTGCAGGTCCTTCATGTCCTGGTACGCCACCGACGGATAAGGCCGGTAATAGCACATCAGCGCGATCCCGGTTGTGACCAGGACGAGGAACAGGAAGAAGGTGATGAAACCCAGGTAAAAGGTGTGGTTGAACTTGAAGTGCTCTTTCTTCACCTTGGCCGGATGAATGTGCAGCCAAACGTTGAGAAAGACCAGCTCCGACTTGCCCTTGTCAGTGGACAAGGGATCACGCCGGACAATAGATTGCCAGATTTCCCGGATCAAATTCATGGTTACACCATCAACCGGTAGCTGGCCGGCACGATTTTATCTTTATCGACGAGAAGTTGGCCGTCGCGCGCAAGCGTTAC
>JAJZNH010000114.1:0-1320 GCA_021811745.1 Acidobacteriota bacterium | reverse complement strand
GAAAACCCCTTGTCCCGATCCCGAAAGACGTAAATCTTTTCGTCGGCCAGAAAGGTTGGCGCGCCGTAGGCGAAATCCAGGGGCTTGCCTATCTTGAACGTTTGCGGCGGCTCATAGAACACACTCGGAGTCATAAACCGCACGACGGCGCCAAAACTCACCGCCATAGCTGAACCGAGCGTTGCCATGCCCGCCGTTCCCCAACTGAGAAAAGATCGTCGATTCATTGCGCTGCTCTCCTATTCAAAAACTTCACGTTCTTTCCGATCCAAGGCCTCCATCGTGATGGCCTGCGTTGGGCACCGCTGGGCGCAAAGGCCGCATCGGATGCACTTTTCTTCGTTCTTGATAATGGCGCCGGCCTGGCCTGCCCGCAGTTGCGCGGCAGGCACTCCGTAGCGCCGCTCGATCAGCGCTTCGTAACGCTCGTCGCCGCGCACCTGAATCAGATCCACCAGGCGCAAACAGCTCTCGGGACACACATCCACACAGCCTGCGCAAAGAATGCATTTCGATCCGTCGAAGATCGTGTTCACCTGGCAGTTGAGGCAGCGAAGTCCCTCGGCGCGCCCTTGCGCCTCGTCAAAGCCCAACTCCACTTCCGCAATGCCGATGCGCCGATTGGTCGCAAGAACCGGCATCTTCTGCCGCTTGATGGTGAGATAGCCCTGTGGCATCTGCCAGTTGGGCAGAATGCGAAAACGGCTGAGCACCGTCTTCTTGGTCTTGCCGCTGAGATAGACGTGGATTGAACGTGCCGAGCGGTGGCCGTTGGCGACAGCCTCCACCAGAATGCGCGGTCCGAAGGCGACATCGCCCCCAGCAAAGACACCTGGCGCCGTAGTCATCAGGTCTTCGTTGATCTTCAGAATTCCGCGCGGCGTCGCCTGCACTCCATCTTCACTTTGCAGGAACGACAAATCCGCCTGCTGGCCGATGGCCAGAATCACACTGTCGCACGGAATAATCTTCTCTTCATCGCTGAATGCCGGATTGAAGCGGCCCTTTTCATCGAAGACGCTGAGGCAGCGGCGAACCTTGAGGCCTGTAACGATCCCGTTCTCGCCTACAACCTCCTTTGGCCCCCATCCATTGTCGAGCACAATGCCTTCGTGCTCGGCCTCTTCGACCTCGCCCTTCCATGCCGGCATCTGCGAGCGCGATTCCAGGCTGACCATGTTTACCCGTTCGGCGCCCGAGCGCATGGCCAAACGCGCCGCGTCGAGCGCGGGCTGCAAGCTCTTGTCCGCCTCGCCTGAATCCGCCAAATCTCCAGCCGTCTCCTGCACCAGGCGCACTGCCGCGCGCGCCACGTCGATC
>JAJZNH010000459.1 GCA_021811745.1 Acidobacteriota bacterium | reverse complement strand
ACTTCATTCTCGCCCTCGACGGTGGACCCGCCACAGCCATCGGGCTCGGCTTCGTCTGGCCCGATTTTCCCGCGCAACGCCATCCACTCAGGGAGTGCGAACAGGCCTAGGAGTTGCTGTTCCAGAAGAACCACGCGGCCATGGTCAGGCCGATGAGGACCACCAGTGCGCGGAGCACGGGCTGCGGTATACGGCGCGCCAGGCTGGCCGACGAATACCCGCCAATCGCCGCGGCGATCATCGCCGCCAAACAGTAGCGCCACACCACCTGCCCGTCCAGAACAAAGATCAGGAACGCCACGCCGTTCGCGAGCAGGTTGGCGACCACCTTCAAAGCGTTGATGGCGTGAATATCCTGGTAGCCGAAGAGCGAGAGCAGCGTGATCAGCAGGAAACCGGCGCCGGCGCCGAAATAGCCGATGTAAAAGCAGACCGCGAGTGTGGCGAGGAAGAGAGGCACGCGCTGCGGCTCATGCGCGTGGCCGGCGGCGGCGTCCTGCATGCGCGCCACATTGAGCCGCGCCAGCCAACGCGTGACGGGGCCGCTGATCGCGAAAACACCTGCCGCTCCCAACAGCAGCCAGGGCACGAGACGGAGAAAGGTCACCTGCGGAGTGTTGAGCAGCACCACTGCGCCCGCGCTGCCGCCGATCAGTCCGGCCACACCCATGGGCCAGGCAATGCGCAGATTGCGGCGAACATCGGGCCAGTACGCGGCCACAGAGGTAAGCTGCCCCGGCCAGATGGCCACCGTATTGGTGGCGTTGGCCTGCACTGGCAGAATCCCCATCCCCAGCAGCGCCGGAAAGGAGAGAAACGACCCGCCGCCGGCCACGGCGTTCAGCACGCCGGCCAGGAATGCGGCCACCGTTAACCAAACCCACCGCCAGTCAATGGTTGAGGAGAAGCCGGGAAGATGCGTCATCCGGCTTTATTGTAGAGGCGCAGCCGCGGGGATCGCGACCGGCCGCGGCGCAACCTGACGTTGAGCCGCTTCAAGAAGCCTGCATTTGCGAGTTCAAGGACTGGCGGCGGAAAGGCTTCGAAAGCGGTTTCAGAGTCGATCGATTCCGAAGGAAACGCTGGCGGCCATCTTGCCCATGAAGATGCCCTCCTTCCGCAATTACAAAGACGCAACGGTTCGGGAAGCGCTCCGATTCAACTGACGGCGGTGCTTGCGTGCGATTCCCGGGGCTTCAGGGTCGTCGCGACGCGCGCCAGGAGATCCTTGGGATGAATTGGCTTCGCCAGCAGGGTGAAGTGGTGTCCGGCGCTGCAAGCACTGGCCATCAGATCGCTGGTCGCGGCCTGACCGGAAAACAGCAGGATTTTGCAGTCTGGGAAAATCCTCTTGATGGCGATCGCGAGTTCAATGCCCGTCATCCCGGGGAGAACTACGTCGGTAATCAGCAGTTCGGGCGGATTCACCAGCGCCGTCTCCAGCGCCTCGTTCCCGTCGTAAGCGGCCGTGGCGGCATATCCGCTGCGGCAAAGGATCTCGGTTACCGTATCTGCAATTGCCGATTCGTCGTCGACCACAAGCACTACCGGCCGATGTTCACCGATATCGTCCGGCGGTACTTCAGCGAGGGAAACGACTGGGGAAGAACGTGTTCCGCTCATTGAAATTGCACCTCTGCAACCAAAGTAGCAGATGATTCCGTTCTTTGCCTTCCCCGCCGAGATCCGCAAGACGATCTGCACGGCCGACGCGGTCGAATCGCTGAACATGAGCCTGCGCAAGGCGCTGAAGCCGCGCGTGGCCTTTTCCAGCGAAGAAGCGGCGTTGAAGGCGATGTACCCGGCGCCGCGCAACGTGATCCGCAAGTGGAAAAGGCCGATCCATTGGAAGGCGGCGCTGCATTGCTTCACCCTGCTGTGGGAAGAGCGCCTTCCCGCGGCGACAGGAATGTAGCACGGTTTCCTTCGCCCCGGACGATTTCGCGATACGGCCGGCTGCGATCGCCGGCAAGGGTCTGCGCATCGCTCCGATGAACGCGCTGAAGAACGCGCGCCCTTGACGGCGGTCCTCGCCGGCCCAATAATCCAACTATCCGGGGCGAAGGAAAGAAAAAACTTTGCTTGGGATCAAACGATCAGGAACGGCGCTTACACAAAATCCGGGACACTACCCGCTGGATGTGATCTGAAAAGGACATTCTTCCAGGCGAGCACCTGGTTGGCTGCTTCCAGTTATTTTGCGAACGGCTGCTCATGAACAATCCGACCCGCAAGACGGTTCACAAACATATCAACAAGCTGTGGCTGCCGCTGGGCGGAGAGGCGATCCGCGATCTTAACGAAGATAGCAAATTGAGGAAGGTCCCGATGGAACTTCTTCTTCTCGAGGTGCTCGATGTGGACGGCGGACCACCGATTCACAACGGCCCAGAGGAGGAAGAACGTTCCTCTGATTCCACATGCCGAAAACTCGATCGCTTCCTCGCCGACCCGCTGCGCTGAGGCCGCAGCTTACCCACAAATTCTCCGAACGAGGCGGAAAACCAGCCAATGGCTCGTAGCCGGTAGCCTGTAGCTTTGAATTATTGGCTACAAGCTACCGGCGAAAGCTCACATTTGAAAGGTCTACATTTCATGCCTTCATTGCCCATCCTGGTTCTCAACAGCGGCTCCTCGTCGATCAAATTCTCCATTTATGAGGCCGGCGACGGCCGCCGCGACAAGCTGTTCGAAGGCGCGGTGGACGGCATCGGCACCGATCTCGGCACGTTCTGGATCAAGGACGACGGGAAGAAGCTCGTCGATGAAAATCCGCCGCTGCCCAACCGTTCGGTGGCGTTCAAGCTGGTAGCGGACGCGCTGAACTCCAGCCGCTTCCCTGCTCCCCGCGCCATCGGGCACCGGACCGTCTGCGGCGGCCCCAGAATACGCGAGAACCAGCGCATCACGCCGGAACTGATCGACGAGATCGACAGCTACGCGGCGCTGGCGCCGCTGCACACGCCCATCGCCGTTTACATCATGCGGGAAGCGCTCAAGCTCTTTCCCGGGATTCCGAATTTCGCCATTCTCGACACGTACTTTCACCGCACCATTCCGGAAGTAGCCAGCACCATGCCCATTCCGGAGGAGTATGCGGCAATGGGCGTGCGCCGCTACGGCTATCACGGCATCTCTTACGAATCGATCCTGTGGCAGCTTGAGCCCAATGTTCCGGAGAAGCTGATCGTGGCGCACCTTGGAAATGGCGCATCCATCTCGGCCATCCGCGACGGCAAGTGCATCGACACCTCGATGGGGCTGACGCCCACCGGCGGCATCATCAGCGGCACGCGCACCGGAGATATCGATCCCGGCGTGCTGCTTTTTATCCTCAAGAAGATTGCCGAAACCACACCAAACGCCGCCGAGGCCGCCGACAAGCTGGAAACCGTGGTGAGCAAGAAATCCGGCCTGCTGGGGATGAGCGGCCTTTCGAACGACATGCGCGACCTGCGCGAGGCCATTCAAGGCGGCAACGGCCGCGCCCGGCTGGCGGTGGACAAGTTTACCTGGACGATTGCCCGCTGGATCGGCAGCTTCGTGGCCG